>NZ_JBHWZP010000071.1:0-34130 GCF_042728395.1 Streptomyces sp. NPDC060205 | reverse complement strand
CCTCCGGGACGGCGTCCGGCAAGGCGCCGAAGGAGGAAGAGACCCCCTCCAGGACGACTGACGAGCACGTGCGCGCCGAGCGCGAACCGGACGGGCCGGAGAAGCCGGAGAAGCCGGAGGAGCCAGAGGAGCCAGGGGAGTCGGAGGAGCCCCCGGCCCCCGAGGGCGCCCCCGTCTTCGAGGCCTCGGACCGCCGAGCGAAGATCATCGCGGACCACAAGGGCGTACGGCTGACCCTGGACGACCAGGAGGCCGAGTTCCGCTGGGACGAGATCGGCGCGGTGGAGACGGAGTCCCCGCGCTTCGGGAAGCGTTTCACCGTCACGGTGCACACCCCCGACCGCCGCTGGTACCCGCTGGAGATCGAGGCGAAGTCCCGCTCGGACTTCAAGGCGTGGGAATCGGACCTGGACAAGGTGCTGGACACGTACTTCGAGGAATCCGAAGCCGAACCCGCAGCCGAACCCACAGCCGAACCGGAAGAATCCAAAGCAGCGGAACCCACCCCATAGGGCCACGGGGAACTGCGCACCCAGCCACAACGAACGCGCAGTTCCCCAAACCCTTTCCTCACTGCGGCCTCGGCTACAGCCGAGACCACCACAGCTCCCTCAGGCGCAGTACTGCGCCTCCTTACCGATGGACCGGTACATGCAGTCCGCGTTCTCCAGCAACTGCAGCACCGCGTCCCGGTTCCGCGAGGTCTCCCGTTCGATGACCTCGTCGGGCGGATAGAACCCGCCCCCGCCACTGGACGACGGATACATCTCGAAGGTGTAGCCGAAGATCTTCTGGCTGCCCCACAGATAGTCGTCGATCGACCCGTCCGTGATGTACAGGTCGCTGGACTGCTCCGGCGTATAGCCGTTGCTGGCGGCCATCTTCTGCCCGACCGCGGCGAACGCGTTGCGGTCGTCCGCCGTCATCCCGGTCGTGGTGTCCGCGGTGGTGTACCCGAAGGGCCACAGCACCAGCTCGCTGTACGTGTGGAAGTCCACGCCGGCCTTGATCTGCTGGGTGCCGCCGACGACCCGGCTGCGGACGAAGTCGGCGACGACCTTCACCTCGGGCGCGGACTCGGCCGAGGGACCCCGGTAGGTCTCGGACGAGGTGGACCCGGAGGACCCGCCACAGCACCCCCACCGATAGTTCCAGTTGCGGTTGAGGTCGGTCCCCACAGCCGAACTACCACTGTTCGGCTGCCGGTTCTTCCGCCAGGACCGGTACGTCCCGGTGGCGATGTCGTACTCGCCGCCGTCAGGGTTGAGATCCGGCACGATCCAGATCTCCCGGTTGTTCACCATGTTGGTGACGCGGGAATCGGACCCGTACCCCGCGCCCAGCTCTCGCAGCAGGTAGAGCGCCATCTCCACGGTGAGGTGTTCGCGTGCGTGCTGGTGGTGGGTGAACAGCACCTCGGGCTCGGCCTCGTCGGTCGCGACGTTGTCGCTGATCTTGATGGCGATGATGTCCCGGCCCTGGTACGACTTCCCGATCACGCGCTTGCTCATGATGCCCGGGTACGCGGCCAGCCGCTGGTTGATCTCCGTGTTCATCTCGGCGTAGTTGTGATAGCGCGAGTCGGCGGAGGGGAAGTCGAGAACGCCGACGTCGGCGGCGCTGGACCGGTCGGGTGCGGAGCCGAGGGACGAGACCTCGTACCCGAGCCGCCGCAGTTCCTTCGCCTGGGAGGCGCGTCCCGAGACGACGACCGTCTCTTCGTCGGCCTCGTCGATGGAGACGCCGGTCCGCGCGATGGCCGTACGGACGGCGGAGGTGCTGCCGTGCACATGGATCTCGTACTGGCGGATCTCGTCCGTGTCGGAGGCGGGAGCCTTGCCGGGGGCGGCTCCCGCGTCGGTCATGGCGGCGACGGGTGCCGCGAGAGCCAGCGCGAGGAGCGTGGCGAGAGCAGCGGAACGCCGGCCGCGTCTGCCTTTTTTAGAGCTGAATCGCATGTTGTCTCCTGTTTTCTCCATGAGATCCGGGATCACCGGAAATGTGGGGATTGGAGCAGGGAGCTGTGCGGTGTGGCGCTCATCGTGAAGCCATGGCATGTTCTGGTCAAGGGTGGGCTGAGGGGTAGTACCGGAAACAGGCCGAACAGGCAGTTCGTGCTGTGCACATCAGGTGGGGATCGGCGCACGCCCTCTTGTGTCCCGGATCTCTTTACGCTTTCTTGATCGGCATGGCGGACACCTCGGGCAGCGCGGAGCACACGACGAAACCGGCGGGACCGAACGAACGGCATTCCGGTCCGGCACCCCGAAAATCCAGTTGGAAGTACATCGGCCCCGGCATCGTGGTCGCCGCGACCGGCGTGGGCGCGGGCGACCTCGTCGCGACCCTGATCGCGGGCTCGAACTTCGGCTACACCCTCCTGTGGGCCGCCGTGATCGGCTGCCTCGTCAAGATCTCCCTCGCCGAGGCGGCGGGCCGCTGGCACCTGTCCACCGGCCGGACGCTCTTCGACGGCTGGGCGAGCCTCGGCCGCTGGACGTCATGGTTCTTCGTCGCGTACGTCGTGATCTGGGGCTTCGTCTACGGGGCGGCGGCCATGTCCTCGTCGGGCCTGCCCCTGCAGGCGCTGTTCCCGGACGTGATGGACCTCAAGTGGTGGGCGATCCTGACCGGCCTGGTGGGTCTGGTCTTCGTCTGGTTCAACAAGTACGCGGTCTTCGAGAAGGTCATGACGGTCCTGGTGGGCGTCATGTTCGTCGTCACGGTCTACCTGGCGATCCGCGTCACCCCGAACCTGGGCGAGGCGTTCGCGGGCCTGCTCCCGGTGCTGCCCGACGAGAAGGACTCGATCCTCAACACGCTCGGCCTGATCGGCGGAGTGGGCGGCACGATCACGCTCGCCGCGTACGGCTACTGGGTCAACGCGAAGGGCTGGACGAACACCGGCTGGATGAAGGTGATGCGGCTCGACAACCGGGTCGCCTACATCACCACGGGCATCTTCGTGATCGCGATGCTCTTCGTCGGCGCGGAACTCCTGCACTCCTCCAACGTCGCCATCGCCAGCGGCGACAAGGGCCTCATCCAGCTGGGCGACATCCTGGAGGACGAGTACGGCACGGCGACCGCCAAGTTCTTCCTGATCGGCTTCTTCGCCACGTCCTTCACCTCGCTGATCGGCGTCTGGCACGGCGTGAGCCTGATGTTCGCGGACTTCGTGGAACGCTTCCGCAAGGACAGGGCGGCATCCGCCGCACAACGCACGAACCCGCAGAACACCACCTCGGACACCACAACCCCCGCCCCTGGTCCCGCCCCCGCCTCCGCCGAGGAGGTCGCATCAGGCGCCCACGAGAAGTCCTGGCCCTTCCGCGCCTACCTCCTCTGGCTGACCTTCCCGCCCATGATCCTGCTCTTCGAGGGCCAGCCCTTCCGCCTGATCATCCTGTACGGAGTCCTGGGCGCGGCCTTCCTCCCCTTCCTGGCCCTCACCCTGGTCTGGCTCCTCAACTCCTCCCGCACACCCGCCGAGTGGCGCAACGGCCTCCTGAGCAACGCCATGCTGACGATCGCGGGCCTGCTCTTCGTCGTCCTGTGCGTGAAGCAGATCTGGGACCAGCCGTGGGCGGACTTCTTCTAGTTCCGCAGCCGGAACACGACGCGGCGCCGCACCCGTGCGTACAACACGACGCGACGCCGCACCGGTGCATACAACACCGGTGCGGCGCCGAAAAAGTGAAAGCTCCGCCGCCAAGGCAGCGTGTCCGCGCTACGGCAGCGCGTGCACGTGCGGCCCCACCGCGTTCGACCACGCGTTGCCCGCCGTGGCGTCCCAGTTCGTGGACCAGGTCATCGCGCCGCGCAGGTCCGGGTAGGTCCTGGACGGCTTGAAGGAGCCGCAGTTCGTGCCCTTGGCCAGGCAGTCCAGGGCGTTGTTCACGATGGTCGGGGAGACGTAGCCGCTGCCCGCGCCGCGCGTCGACGCCGGGACGCCGAGGCCGACCTGGGACGGGGCGAGGCCGCCCTCCAGCTGGATGCAGGCGAGGGCGGTCAGGAAGTCCACCGAGCCCTGCGAGTACACCTTGCCGTCGCAGCCGAGCATCGAACCGCTGTTGTAGTACTGCATGTTGACGACCGTGAGGATGTCCTTGATGTTCAGGGCCGTCTGGAAGTACGTGTTCGACGTGGACTGCATGTCGATGGTCTGCGGTGCCATCGTGATGATCAGCGAGGAGCCGGCCTTCGAGGACAGGGACCGCAGCGCCTGCGTCATGTACGTGGAGTTGAGGCCGTTCTCCAGGTCGATGTCGACGCCGTCGAACCCGTACGTCTGCATGAGCGAGTAGACGGAGTTGGCGAAGTTCGTCGCCGAGGCGGCGTCGTTCACCGCGACCGTGCCGCGCTCGCCGCCGATCGAGATGATCACCTTCTTGCCCGCGGCCTTCTTGGCCTGGACGTCGGCCTTGAACTGGTCGACGGTGTAGCCGCCGAGCCCGGCCGAGTCGAGGGTGAAGGTCACGGCGCCCGGCGTCGCCGTGGCGTCGGCGAAGGACACCGCGATGATGTCGTACTGGGACGGGACGTCGGAGATCTTCTGGACCGTCGCGCCGTTGTTGAAGTTCTGCCAGTAGCCGGTCACGGCGTGCTTGGGCAGGTTGCCCCCGCCGCCCGAGGACGCCTTGGTGGTCCCGGTGACCGCGGTCGACTTCGCCGACTCACCGGCCGTGTTCGTCGCGGTGACCTGGAAGGAGTACGAGGTGGACGCGGCCAGCCCGGTGACGGTGGCCGAGGTGCCGGTCACCGCCGCGACCTTCGTACCGCTGCGGTAGACGCTGTAGCCGCTCGCGCCCGACACCGGGTTCCAGGCCAGGGAGACGGAGGAGGAGGTCGTGGAGGCCACGTTCAGGCCGGCGGGGGTCGCGGGGACCACCGGGTCGGGGTCACCGCCGCCGCCTCCGTCGGGTCCGAACACGGACACGTCGTCGGCGAAGTAGGCCGCCTGTCCGTACCAGCCGTGGGTGTAGACCGTCACGGACGTGGTGTTCGCGCCCGTCGTGAAGGACGTCGTGAGCTGCTTCCAGGACGAGGAGTCCGGGGTCCAGGTCGACACGTCCGTCGTGCCCGTGCCGCTCGCGCCGAGGTACGCGTACCCGCCCTGCACCCAGGCGCTCAGCGTGTACGTCGAGTTGGCCTTCACGGCCACGGTCTGGCTGCAGCGGGCGTTGTCCTGGCCGGCCGGGGTGGCCTTCAGGGCCGCCGCGCCCCCGTGCACGGGTGAGGAGACGGTGGCGCCGCTGGCCGCCGAACACGTCCAGTTGGACAGCCCCGACTCGTAGCCGGCGTTCTTGGTGTTGTTGACGTCCGCGGCCGAGGCCTGGCCGGCGCCGGCCAGGGAGAGGGCGGACGCGGCGAGTACGGCGGCGAGGGCGCCGGCCCAGGTCCGTCTGCGTCTGGGCATGCCTGATACGCGGTCCACTGGGGCCTCCGGTGGGGGAGTGGGGGTGCGGGAGGACGTCGGGAAGGTGACGACAGGACCCAGGGCCTGTGGAACAGGTCCTGACACGGTGGCCACCGTCGCCTCTCCAAGCTGGTCCAGACCAATCGGGTTGTCAAGACCTTTGGCGAGGCCAACACGCTTGCCGTACCGCAGAGTTGAGGCATGTGCGGATCACTCTGTGTGGATCACTTCACACGTTGCGTGAATTGATCTCAAGGATCCGGTGTTGAGCGGCGCACGCCGTGGATAAGGTGCAGTTGCGGAAGGACGCCACAGTGGCAAGTTGTGTCCGTCCGTGAGGGATTGATGGCGACATTCACGACAACATTCGGGCGATACAGGGGCGATCTGGGACGCGGTTGACCACTCCGTCCCAGTGAACGGGGTGGTGTGCAGCGTGCCGACCGCGATAGCCGTCACCAGTTCCGATCTGGTGCTCCCGCCGCACGACCGGCAGACCCCGCCCGCCGCGGTCCAGCCCCTCGACGGCCTCGAAGCCTCCCTCACGGCCATGTACGCGCTCATCGAGCAGCACGGCTATGTGATCGCGCTCTACCCGTCCTCCGCACCGGCCGGCGTGATCCGGCGGCTGCACGCGGTGCGCTCGGTCCTGGAGAGCGACCGCATCGCGCTGCTCGCCCTCGACCTGCCACCGCTCGGTCTCGCGCTGCTCGCCCAGCAGCTGCGCCAGCTCTCCGTCTGCGACTTCAGCCCCGGGGTGCTCGCCTCCTCCGCGCGGCTGCTCGCCCACTACATCTACTCGGGCGCCCTGCTGAACTCGGTCGCCAGACTCGACCGCATCCCGGTCTCGCTCAAAACCCACGCCAAGTCGTGGGTGCCGAGCGCCCAGTTCGCCGTACTGGCCACGCCGCGGCCCCAGCTGGTGCGCGTCGGGCAGGAGGAGCTGGCCGGGCCCGAGTTCGGGACGCGGATGCTGGTCGCGGCCGGGCAGCTGCCCGCCAACTGGCTCACCGGGACCCTCGCCCCCGCCTGGCACGTCCAGGGGGTCGCGACCGTGCCGCTGCCCGCCGAGTCGGCCCGCTGGTGGGGCACGGGCAAGGTCGCCGAGTTCGCCGCGGGCCTCTATGACGTCTCCGTGCTCTACCAGCTGGTCTCGTCCGTACGGCGCGAGGAATGCCACTGGTGCGGTCTCGAACTCATCGGTGACCGCTGCGGTTTCTGCGCGGCACCCCTGCCGCCACCCTCGTCGAACGAGCTTCCGACGGCCGTCGCGCGGGCAGCCTCTTCGGTACGCGCCCTGCCCCGAGGGGCCATGTGAGCCCCGCACGTCAGGCACGTACACCTGAATAACGGTGAATACCTTGCAGCACCCCCTGTTACCGGTGAATACCCCTTGAACTCGGCATTGTCCCCACGAGGTGAGATGTAGTGAACTCGCGCCAGCGCCGCGGCGTCATCCTGCTGGTCCTCTCGGTCCTGTGCGCCGTGGGCGCCTTCGCCGGAGTCCTCTCGGTGATCCGCGACGTGAACTCGAAGGTCGGCCCCGAGGTCGCGGCGTACCGCCTGAAGGACGACATCGCGCCCTACAAGGAGCTGTCGGCCGACCAGTTCGAGAAGGTCTCGATGCCCGAGCGGTGGCTGTCGTCCACCGCCGTCACCCGCCTCTCCCAGGTCCGCGGCAAGATCGCCGTCACGCAGCTGAAGAAGGGCTCGCTGCTCCAGACGGACATGATCGTCGACCGGCCCTCCCTGCAGGCCGGCCAGCAGGAGATCGCGATCCTGATCGACGCGGCGACCGGCGTGGCGGGCAAGATCAACCCGGGCTCGCGGGTCAACATCTACGCCACGTTCAAGGACGAGAGCGACAACGGCAAGGACCAGTCGAAGGTCATCGTGCAGAACGCCCGCGTCATCGACGTCGGCAAGCTGACCGCGCTCGAACCCGGCCAGTCCAGCAACGACCGCCGCCGCACCGCCACCGAGGCCGTCCCCATCACGTTCGCCCTCGACACCGCCGACGCCCAGCGCGTCGCGTACGCCGAGTCGTTCGCCGAACACGTCCGCCTCGCCCTGATCGCGGGCGGCGCCGACGCCACCGTCGCCCCCGGCGACCGCTCGTACACCCTCGACGAGGACAAGTAGGAGGCCATGATGCGCTCAGAGCCTGTGCTCCCAGTCCCCTTGAGGCCGTCACACGCGAGGGCGTGCCGATGACCATCCGCATCCTGCCCGCCGTCGGCGACATCGACTCGGCCCGCGCCCTCAGCACCCTCCTGAGCCAGCTCGCCGACGCCGAACCCGCCCCGCCGGTCCCCGACACCACGGCCCTGCTGGACACCCTGGCCCGGCTGGCCGCCGAATCCCTCGACGAACTGCCCGAGGTCGTCCTCGTCCACGAGCGGATCGGCCCGGTCCCCGCCCTCGACGTCATCCGCGACCTGGTCATGCGCTTCCCCGCCGTCGGCGTCGTCCTCATCACCGCCGACACCAGCACCGGCGTCCTGACCGCCGCCATGGACTGCGGCGCGCGCGGCATCGTCGGCCTGCCGCTCGGCTACGACGCCCTCGCCGAACGCGTCCAGGCCGCCGCCGCCTGGTCCACCGGCATGCGCCGCCACCTGGGCAGCGCCACCCCCGAGCTGTACGCGGGCCCCGGCGGCTCGATCGTCACCGTGACCGGCGCGAAGGGCGGTGTCGGCGCGACCGTCACCGCCGTCCAGCTCGCCCTGGCCGCCCAGGCCTCGGGCCGCTCGGTCGCCCTGCTCGACCTGGACCTCCAGTCCGGCGACGTGGCCTCGTACCTGGACGTGCAGTTCCGCCGCTCCATCGCCGACCTGGCCGCGATCAGCGACATCAACCCGCGCGTGCTCCAGGACGCCGTCTACGCCCACGACAGCGGCCTCGGCCTGCTCCTGGCCCCCGCCGAGGGCGAACGCGGCGAGGAGATCACCGACCGCGTCGCCCGGCAGGTCCTGGGCGCCCTGCGTTCCCGCTACGACCTCGTGGTCGTCGACTGCGGCGCCCAGCTGAACGCCGCGAACGCCGCCGCCGTCGAACTCGCCGACCAGGCCCTGCTCCTGGTCACCCCCGACGTCGTCGCCGTCCGCGCCGCCAAACGCATGGTCCGCATGTGGGACCGCCTCCAGATCCGCAAGGCCGAGGAGACCCGCACGGTCGTCAACCGCTTCGCCCGCGGTACGGAGATACAGCCGTCCCTGGTCGAACGCGTCACCGGCACCAAGGTCGTCCGCACCACGGTGCCCGCCGCCTTCAAGGAACTCCAGTCCGTCGTGGACGCGGGCCGGATGCAGGACCTGGACGCCCGCTCGACGGTCAAGCAGGCGCTGTGGGCCCTGGCGGGCGAGCTGGGCCTGATGGCCGAGCAGCCCGCGGGCGGCGGCGGTGGCCGGCGCCGTAAGACCTCCGCGGACAAGGACAGGGGCTCCCTCTCCCTGCGCCGCAAGGGCGGCGACCGGGGCGCGGTCACCCTCGAATTCGCCGGCATGTTCCCGATCCTGCTGGTCGTGATGACGATCCTGTGGCAGTGCGCGCTGTACGGCTACACGTACTCCCTCGCCGGGAACGCGGCGGACGAGGCGGCACGGGCGGCGACCGCCGCGTACGCGATCGACGGGGACGTCGGCGGTGCCTGCAGCACCGCCGGCGGGAAGCACCTGCCGGGGGCCTGGGACGGCGCCGGGATCGACTGCGGCGTCGAGGGCCCGGTCATGAAGGCCACGGTCACCGCGCAGGTGCCGCTGTTCTTCCCGGGCTTCGACGCGGGTTGGACGGTCGAGGGCACGGCCGGCGCCGCACTGGAGGGGGACGACTGATGAAGCGTCTCGCGCGACGCCTGCGGCGGCGGTTACGGGCCCGGGACGACCGGGGCGTGTCCATGCTGGAGTTCGCCGGATTCCTGCCGATCCTGCTGCTCGTCGGCATGGCCGCCATCCAGCTCGGCCTGATCGGCTACGGCATCAACCAGGCCGGTTCGGCGGCGCGGGCCGCGGCACGGGCCGCCTCGCAGGGCGACGACGGGGGAGCGGCGGGGACGGCGGCGGTGAGCGGGTGGCTCAGCCCGAACGTGTCGGCCGCCGAGGGCGCGGACGTCACCACCGCGACGGTCACCCTCCAGGTGCCCGCCGTCATCCCCCTCCTGCCGAGCGTGACGGTGGAACGCCAGGCCACGATGCCCACCGACGACTGACCGCGAGACCGAACGACAGCACGACCGACAGACAGCACGACCGCCAGACCGCACGACCGAGTCACTTCACGACCGAGAGGAGTTGAAGACATGAGCCTGCGAGCCCGTATCGCCGCCCCCGAAGAGGGCGGAGCCGGCCGCGAGGACGGACACCTCGTCGCCGTCTACCGTGCCAAGCTGCTGGAGGAGATCGACCTCGCGGAGATGTCGAGCCTCGCGGCCGCCGAACGGCGCATACGCCTGGAGCGCGTCCTCGGGCACATCATCAGCCGCGAGGGCCCGGTCCTGTCGACCACCGAGCGCTCCCAGCTGATCCGCAGGGTCGTCGACGAGGCCCTCGGCCTCGGCGTCCTGGAACCCCTCCTCGCCGACGCGTCGATCACCGAGATCATGGTCAACGGCCCGGACTCCATCTTCGTGGAGCGCGCCGGACGCGTGGAACAGCTCCCGCTGCGCTTCGCCTCCAACGAACAGCTGATGCAGACCATCGAGCGCATCGTCTCCACGGTCAACCGCCGCGTGGACGAGTCGAACCCGATGGTCGACGCCCGCCTCCCCACCGGGGAGCGCGTCAACGTCATCATCCCGCCGCTCGCCCTCACCGGCCCCACCCTCACGATCCGCCGCTTCCCGCGCGCGTACACGCTCCCCGAACTCATCGGCCTCGGCTCGCTCGACGAGCAGATGCTGATGCTGCTCGCCGCGTTCGTCCGCGCCCGCTTCAACGTCATCGTCAGCGGCGGTACGGGCTCGGGCAAGACCACGCTCCTCAACGCGCTCTCCGGACTCGTCCCGTCCCACGAGCGCATCATCACCATCGAGGACTCCGCGGAACTGCAGCTCCAGCAGGAGCACGTCATCCGACTCGAATCCCGCCCCCCGAACGTGGAGGGCAAGGGCCAGATCACCATCCGCGACCTGGTCCGCAACTCCCTGCGCATGCGCCCCGACCGCATCATCGTCGGTGAGGTCCGCGGCGGCGAGACCCTCGACATGCTCCAGGCCATGTCGACGGGCCACGACGGCTCCCTCGCGACCGTCCACTCGAACTCCGCGGAGGACGCCCTGATGCGCCTCCAGACCCTGGGCTCGATGTCCGAGGTGCAGATCCCCTTCGAAGCCCTCAAGGACCAGATCAACTCGGCGGTCGACGTCGTCGTCCAGCTCACCCGGCACGCGGACGGCTCCCGCAAGGTCACCGAGATCGCGCTGCTGGTCTCGCACGGCCGCGAACAGTTCCGCATCGTGCCCGTCACCCGGTTCGTCCCGCGCCCCACCGGCCCCGACCGGGTCGTCCACGGCCACTTCGAACACCTCCCGCTGCCCCGCTCGGTCGCGGAGAAGCTGTACGTCGCCAACGAGCCGCTGCCGCCCGCCTTCGGGGTGGCGGAGGCGATCGACGTCCTCAACACCCGGCAGGCGATCGGATGACACCCACCGGAACTTTCGAATCCGCCGCGGTCGGCGCTGTCGGCGCCGTCCCGACCGAGAGGAGCGAGCCGTGAACCAGGCGGTCCCCCTCGCCCTCGGCGCCACCATGCTGTGCGGCACGCTGGCCGTCGCGGGCGTGCACACGTACGCGTCCGGCCGCGCCCAGCGCCAGGCCCTCGTCGACCGCCTCTCCGGCGGCGGCCCCCTGCGCACCGCCGCCGGCCGCGCCCGCCGCTTCGCCGCCGTCGACCGCAGGCTGCGCCGCACCCGCCTGGGCCGCACGATCCAGCTGCGCCTGTCGGCGACGGGACTCGACCTGACGGCGGGCGAGTTCTTCACGTACGTCGCCGCCGTGGTCGTCGCGCTATGGCTGATCGCGGCGGCGGCCTTGGCCCCCTTCTTCGGCCCCATCGCCGGCCTGGTCGGCGTGTGGAGCGCCGCCATCTTCCTCAACTGGCAGCGCCAGAAGCGCATCGAGGCCTTCATCAACCAGCTCCCGGACGTGGCCCGCCTGCTGGCCAACGCGGCGGCGGCGGGCCTCGCCCTGCGCACGGCCCTCGCGATGGCGGCGGAGGAACTGGAGGCCCCGGCGGGGGAGGAGCTGGCCCGGGTCGCGGACCAGCTGACCCTCGGCCGCTCGGTCGACGACGCCCTCGGTGAACTGGCCGAACGCCTCCCGTCCCGCGAACTCGTCGTCCTCGTCACCACCCTGGTCCTGTCCAACAAGGCGGGCGGCACGGTCGTCAACTCCCTGCGCAACCTCACCAAGACCCTGGAGGACCGCAAGGAGACCCGCCGCGAGGTCCGCACGATGCTCTCCGAGGTCAACGCGACGGCCTTCACCGTGCCCCTCCTCGGCCTCGGCTCCCTCCTCCTCATCAACTCCTCGAACGAGGGCGCCCTGGCCAAGGTGACCGGCTCCCCACTGGGCCAGACCCTGGTCCTGATCGCCATGGGCCTCTACACGATCGGCTTCTTCGTGATCCGCCGCCTCGGCAAGATCGAAGTGTGAGGAGGGATTCGGGATGATCGCTCTGCTGCTCGCCGCGCTGATGGGACTGTCCGTCGCAGGCTTCCTCCTCGGCATCCGCATGTACCGCGCGGAGGCCAAGCTCCCCGGCGACATGGCCCTCGCGCTGGAGGTCGGCGGCACCCGCGTCTCGAAGGCGGACTCAGCCGTCGACCGCCTCGGCATGCGCTTCGCCCCACTCGTCCTGCGCCTGATGGGCCCGCGCAGGGTCGACGCCAAACGCCGCCGCATCGACATGGCGGGCAACCCCGGCGGCCTGACCCTGAACCGCTACGCGGCCCGCCGCGCGGTGTACGGCGTCTTCGGCGCCCTGCTCTTCCTGATCTTCCTCGGCAACGGCCGGACCCTCTTCGCCCTGCTGGCCCTGGCGTTCGGCCTGCTGGCCGCCGACGCCCTGATCTGGCAGGCGATCCGGGACCGCAAGGAGGTCATCGACCGCACCCTGCCCGACTTCCTGGACGTCCTGGCGGTCGTGGTGTCGGCGGGCCTCGGCTTCCGCCAGGCCCTGGAGCGCGTAGCCGACCACTACGAAGGCCCATGGGCGGACGAACTCCGCATAACACTTCGCCAGATGGACATGGGCGTCAGCCGCCGCCAGGCCTTCGACGAACTGCGCAGGCGCAACTCCTCCGAGCAGGTCGCCCAGTTCGTCTCGGCGCTCCAGCAGGGCGAGGAGCTGGGCTCCCCGATCGCGGACACCCTGATCCAGCTCGCCACGGACATGCGCCGCACCGACGCCCAGAACTCCCGCCGCCGGGCGGCGAAGACGATCCCCAAGGCGACGATGGTGACGCTGGTCTTCATGCTCCCGGCCACGATGATCCTCATCGCGACGGGCATGTTCCTGGGCTCAGGAACGAACTTCGGCTCGATCCTGGGGCGTTGAGATGGCGCGGCGCTGGAGGTACGGGCGAGTCGGGCGCCCCGTTGAAGGGCCCCGCCAGGGGCCCTGTCAGGGGCCCCTTCAGGGGCGCGGGGCTGTGACATTTGGCGGCTCCGCCGCGGGGCGCGCCCAGCCACGACGCGCCCGCAGGTTCAAACGAACCCTCCCCGCCAAGCCGGCCGCAGGCTACTTCGCAGACGACGCGGCAGCACCGGGCAGCATCCGCCTCCAGCTCAACGCCCTCCAGGCCCTGTGCCGCCAGGCGTTCGCGATCCGCCTCACCCTCATCGCCCTGGGCGCCCCCTTCGCAACGGCGAACGCCGCCGACGGCTTCCCCCGCCACGCGGTCCTCACCGCCGCGGTCCTCGGCGTCATGGGCTCGTACGCCATGCTCAGGGACTGGGACAGATGCGCGCCCCAGCTCCTCGCCCACCCCACCCTCATGGCGGTGGACCTGGTCTTCGGCGCGATACTGCTGCTCACGGCGTCCCCCGCGTCCCCCCTCGCGTACGCGGCGGTCTGCACCCCGCTCCTGTCGGGCCTGCTGTACGGCTGGCGCGGCTCCGGCGTCTTCACAGGACTGCAGCTGGTGGTGCTGCTCCTGGTGTTCAGGGCGTGGGAGCACCGCCCGGGCGCCGGCGCGAGCACCCTCCTCATCGCGGGGTTCTGCGTCGCGGCGGGCGTCATCGGCGTCACCCTGCGCAACCTGATGTTCCGCTTCGGCACGGCCAGTCAGGCGCTCGCGGAGGCGAACTCCCGTCTGGCGGTGGCGGAGGCGGTGGAGTCCGAACGCGCCCGCCTGGCCCGCGAGATGCACGACTCGGTGGCGAAGACCCTGCACGGCCTCGCCCTGTCGGCGGAGGCCCTGGCGGTGGCGGCGGACCACGAGAGGAACCCCCGGGCCCTCAAGGCGCAGGCGACCGCGGTGGCGGGAGCGGCACGCAGGGCGGCGACGGAGTCCAGAGAACTCCTGACGGACCTGCGGGCCCACACGGCCCTGTCCCACCCGCCGATGGACATGGTGACGGAACTGGCCGCGCGGGTGGCGGACTTCGAGTCCCGTACGGGCATCGAGGCGACCTTCGTCCACCGGCCGGCGCCCCACGGGCAGGGCCCGGCCCTCACCCTCCCCCCGGGCGCGCCCCGCCAACTCCTCGCGATCGCCTCGGAAGCGCTGGAGAACACCCACCGCCACGCGGACGCGACGCACGTACGCGTGACCCTGGAGTGTTCGCGGTCCGTCCTGCGCCTGACGGTACGGGACGACGGCGAGGGCACGGCCGTCACCCTGGACGACGTACGACTCCTGGCGAATACCGGCCATTTCGGTCTGCTGGGAATGCTGGAGCGCGCGGCATCGGTGGCCGCGGAGCTGCGGCTGCACAGCACCGCACACGCAGGCACGGAGGTCACGCTGACCCTGCCCTGCGCCTCCACCGTCCCCGAACGTCCCTCACGCTCTCCCCAAGAGGAGGCCGCACATGCCTGACCAGGCACACCCCGGCCCGCTCCTGCGCGTGCTGGTGGCCGACGACAACCCGGTCGTCCGGGCCGGCCTCGCGGCCCTGCTGACCGCCCACCCCGACATCAGGGTGGTCGCCCAGGCGGCCGACGGCGCGCAGGCGGTCGCCGCCGCGACCTGCCACCGCCCCGACGTGATCCTGCTGGACGTGCGCATGCCCGGCACCGACGGCCTGACCGCGCTACCCCGGCTGGCCCTGCTGGCACCGGTGATGATGCTGACGTACAGCCGCGAACCCGAGGTGGTGGCCGAGGCGTTGCGCCGGGGCGCGGTCGGCTACCTCGTGCACGGCGAGTTCACCGCGGACGAACTGATCACCGCGGTACGGGACCTGGGCGATGGGACGGCGACCTTCACCGCGTCCGCCGTCGGTGTCTCGGATTCGCTCGGTGTTTCGTACGAACCGAACCAAAGCTCTTCGCATCTGCAATCGGTTGTGGCACAGTCGTGGAAGGCTCGCCCCGCCTACGCGACGGGACTCCACCGCCGCGGCCACAACCGCCTTGATCACGACCTGAGTTCACGGGAGGTGGAGGTCATGGATCTCATCGCGGCCGGCATGAGCAACCAGCAGATCGCCGCCACGTGCTTCATCAGCGAGAAGACGGTGAAGAATCACATCAACCGCATCTTCGCGAAGCTGCACACTTCTTCACGCAGCGAAGCGATCGCCTGCTGGCTGGGTACGGCCCACAGGGGGTGGAACCGATGACTCCGACCAGGAGAAGTTGGGCCCCTGGACCCACCCGCAGTAGGCGGATTCTCACGTACGGTGCGCGGGACGGTAGTGGTTTTGGGTGGGAGGGAAGGGGACGTGATGGCGAGGAACTGGACGCTGAGGGCGACAGTGGGCGTGGAGCGGGCGTTGGCGACCTGGTCGCGGACCGTCTCCGCCCGGATGCACGGCCGGGACCGGGACGCGGGAGCGGGGTTCGTCGAGTACGCGGGCCTGATGATCCTCATCGCCGGAATCTTCACGCTGATCGACGGGCTCGGGCTGGACGGCCAGATCTCAGGAGCGATCGGCGACGCCGTCGCGGATGTCGTCGGCGGTGGCTGAGCCGACCTGGCTTCCGCGGTGACCGGGGGTCGACACTCCCCATCTCCATCTGGCTGACGGGGATCCTACTCTTCGCCGCGTTTGCCTTCTTCGCGTTCGCCCAGGCTGCGTCCGCCCGCAACGGTGCACAGTCCGCGGCGGACGCCGCCGCCCTGGCCGCGGCGCAGGACGCCAGGGACGAACTGGTGGAGGGCCTGGAAGGCGCCATCGGCGTGGACGACCACTGGCTGGACTGGCTGGACGGCGACGGGTTCGACGGCGCCGGAGCGGCGGCCGCGGCCGGTGAGCTGGCAGCGCAGAACGACGCGAGCGTGACGGGTCTCGCACCCTACGCAGCGGCCGGGTTCCCCGGCTTCGAGGTGCAGATCGAGACCAACTACACGGTCGGGGACTCGATCATTCCGGGCACGGAGGGCATGCACGCGACCGCCGACGCGGCGGCCGTCATCAAACCCCGCTGCGACTTCGACGTGCCCGACGATCCGAAGGACGCCGTCGAACTGGACTGTGACGGCGACATTCTGGAAATCGACCCCGAAGATTTCGAATTGGACGACCTTCCCGACGCGTCCGTGCTGTTCTCTGTGCAACTGGCCGAGTGAAAGGAAGCCGTACCGATGAACATTCGGCGCACCACGAAGGGCCGCACGGTACTGACCGCCGTGGCGATCACGACTGGGCTGGTCCTCACGGTGGCCGGCTGCGGTGGGGGCGGCGACGACGACACGCCAGACAAGGCCGCGTCATCGTCCACGTCCGGCAAGAGCAACGACGACGCCAAGGATGAGGAGTCGAAGGCACCGGCCGAGAACGAGGTGCTCGCGGAGTCCAAGCAGGGGGACATCTCGCTCGCCATCACGTCGGCGGTGCGCGACGAGGGGGGCTTCCTGACCGTGTCCGGCACGGTCACCAACAACGGTTCCAGGCTGTTCGTCGCGGCGGACTGGCGCGGCGACGAGAACGAGTTGCGGCAGAACGCCTCATCCGTCGCCGGTGCGAGCCTGGTCGACCAGACGGGCAAGAAGAAGTACCTCATCCTCCGCGACACGGAGGGCCGTTGCCTCTGCACGCGCTTTGTCGGCGGCGTGAAGTCGGGAGAAACGGCCGAGTGGTACGCGCAGTTCCCCGCCCCACCCGAAGACACCACCAAGGTCTCCTTCCAGGTCGGGTCGATGCCCCCGGCCTCCGTAGAGATCTCCGAGGGCGAGTGACCATGTCCCTCACCCCCCGCGCCACGTCGATCACCCTCACCGCCCTGACGACCCTCGTCTTCATGACGCCGCTGACCTCGGCCCAGGCGGACGACGAGGACCCGAGCGCCCCGCCGGGCAGCGTCACCACGTCCCCGCCACCGGAGGTGGACGCGAACAGCCCGGGGCTGAAGCTGGCCGACGGCGCGACGCTCGCCGCCGCGCGGGTGCTCGACATCAAGTCGGTCGTCGAGGACCTCGGCGGCGAGGAGCGGCGCGAGGACACGAACGAGAACGTGACGTTCGCGCTCCAGGCGGAGGTCCTCTTCCCGAAGGACAGCTCGAAGCTCAACCCGGAGGCCAACGCCCGCATCGCGGCCATCGCGAACGAGATCAAGTCCCAGAACGCCACGAACGTCCGCGTCTTCGGCTTCACGGACAACCTCGGCTCGTACGCCCACGGCCTCACCCTCTCCAAGCGGCGGGCGGAGGTCGTCCACGAGGAACTGGCCTCGAACCTCGGCGGAATGAACGTCACCTTCGTGGTCCGCGGCTACAGCGAGGACTACCCGATCGCGGACAACACCTCGGAACAGGGCCGCAGAAAGAACCGCCGGGTGGAGGTCACGTTCCCGAAGGAGGGGTGAAGTTCTGGTGGCTACAGGTTCTGCAGCCACCAGAAGGCGGCGGTCACGGCGACAGCGCCCGCGGTGTAGGCAGCTCCGCGTACGCAGGCGAAGAGTGCGGTGCGGATCAACCGCTTGGCAGTGGACTTCTCAGGCATGGTTATCGGGAGCCTCCCGGTCATGCGCCCCGGCCGGGCGCCCTGCGTCCAGAGTCGCGCCGCTCAAGCAGCTCAGGACGTTTGCGGCTCCTCTGAGGCATCTCTGGATGTCCGTGTACACATTCGGGCGGCGTGCGAGTATTGCTGGACGGTTCTGGACACTTCTGGACGGTCGGGAGTACGTGGTGGGCAGGCCCTTGAAGAGGCCCGAGCTTCCTGGCGGCGCTTTCAGGGAACTCAACGACGAACTGCACAAGCTGCACCTGCTGGCCGGGTGGCCGAGCACTCCACGGATGGCAGATCGCTTCCCCTTCTCCAAGAGCACCATCCATGCCGTCTTCAGCGGCACGACCCTCCCCACGCGGGAAGTCCTTTGTCAGCTTGCCTTCCGGCTGGCTGAGTGGGCGGTACTGGATCCTGAACGGGAGGAGATCCGGTTCCGCGAGTTGTGGGTCTCGGCCGCGCAGGCGGAGGCGGTCGTGGGCGGCAACGAGGGGCAGCAGGCGAAGTCCCGCGCAGAACACGGCCGTTCCGGTGAGCAAGAGCCGCGTCGGGCCGACGGCGAAGCGCTGCAACCTCCGCAGGGCAGCCTTTATGGACCGCCTCTGAGACTGCTTCAAAGGGGTTACCCAGAGATCAAGCCCGTTGTGGGCGGGGCCGGTTTGGACCCGGACGCCGCTTGGCTGGAGACCGCCGAGTGGGCCCTGGCTGCCATACTCTTGTCCCTTTTCCCCAGGAAAAGCGGGGCGTACGAGTTCTTGAGCATGGCGGACGTGCCAAGTGAGTTCTATGTGGTGGGGGACCCGGGCACGATCGGCTACTGGGTCGGCATCGTGGAGTACGTGCGCGACAAGTCCTCCGTGGAGGGCTTGTCGGCGCTGGGCGAATGGGCGGCGAAGACCTCGGAGAGCGCCGAGCAGCGACTGCGCGGGCCGCTCGGGGTGCTCCGCGAAAAGGCGTGAGGTCCGAGGGAGCGACGAACGCCCGCTACAGCGGCAAAGTGCCTTGCTCGGGCCCGGGCAGGCCCAGGTCTTCCAAGTACCTGAGGCGGGCGTTGATGGCGGCCGCGAAGTGACGCCAGTCCAGACTGACGACGGGCTCCAAGGGTTTGGGACCGTCCTTCGAAGACGTGATGTAGCAGACCGAGTCGTACAACCCCTCGTCCATCAGGCGCTCGCAGAAGATGGCGAACCTGTCCTGGTAGGACTTGCCCAGCCAGATCCGTTCGACCGGGAAGGGGCCTTTCCGTACGGACACCGAGCTACGGGACTTGGGGTGATCCTCCATGATGAAGAAATACCCGAGCCACGGCTTTTCGCCGGGGAAGGCATCGGCCAGCGCGGCACGGCGCAGGTCCACAGCGCTGCCCAGGGCTTCTTCGACGCGGTTGTTGTAGTTGTTCCCGAAGGAAGGCCCGCCGAGGGCTTTGAGCTCGAAGGCGGCGACCAGAGTGTTGCCGCGGGTCACCACGAGATCCCACTGCTTCTGGGGTCGGTAGTACCCAGGAAGCTCCAGGCCCTGATTTTTGGTGACGCGAATGTCTTCCGGTGCGTACCCGGCGTCAAGGAAGAACTTGGCAAGCAGCGCCACGATGCTGTCGAAGTGCTTGCCTCCTCGCACCGAGCCGGCCGTTCCCGCCCCGACGGCATCCTTGATGGCAGACAGCTCTCGCTGCGTGTGCTTGGCGTCCCAGTACGCGGCAACGGCCGCTTCGAAGTCTTCGCGGCTGACGGTCACAGCACATCCCCCTAGTCAGGCAACCGGTCGAGTCCGTACGCGCGAAGCGCGGCATCGGTCGCTGCTTTCACGTCCCGCTCGTCGAAGGCTTTCGCGAGCGCTGAGCGAACCTCTTCCCGCATTTCGGCGGGGTCCGGTACGCGGATCTTGCGCAGGTACTGAGCCTGGAACCGAAGCGTTCCGCCCCGCATCTTGACCGCGTACGCCTCTACGAATGCCTCGGCGACCTTGGAAAGCAGGAGGCCGCCGAGAACGCGCAGAT
Organism: Streptomyces sp. NPDC060205; assembly: GCF_042728395.1. Classification (NCBI taxonomy): domain Bacteria; kingdom Bacillati; phylum Actinomycetota; class Actinomycetes; order Kitasatosporales; family Streptomycetaceae; genus Streptomyces; species Streptomyces sp. NPDC060205. Next base: position 14,605 of record NZ_JBHWZP010000071.1, on the reverse strand, counting down.
CCCAGGTGTTCGACACGATGTAGTACAAGTTGTGGTGCGGATAGAGTCGGCCCTCGTCCAGCACCGGATGAATCGTCAGCTTCAAGTCCGGAAAAAGGAGTTTGGGCCGCTTTGTCAGCCTGGGGTCGACCTTGTCGATGGTCTTGTACCAGCGGGCCGGCTGTTTGACCGCGACGTAACGCGTACTGAGTGTCTGACGGTGTCGCCTGAAGTAAGCAGCCAGTTTGGGGTAGTCGGTGAGATCGACGAGCTGACCCTGGGAATCCCAGGGATTCACCAGATGACTGCCACCCCAGTTGATCTCACCGCTCTTCGTGTCCTTGACCATGGCGAGGGGCAGCATGCGCTCGGGCTCCGCAGTGTCCCGGTCCTGGGTGATGAAGATCTTGTCGGCGCCGGTTGCGACGCCGATTCCGACACGGGTACCGGTGGCCTCGTCCTCAAGGAGAGGGAAGCGGTCGTTCAGCTCCTCCAACATGGCCAGGCGAGCCGGCGAAGCCGAAGGCCAGGAGTCCTCGCCGGGGAACCAATGAGGAAGGCGAGCGGTGTGATAGCTCGGCCGCTCGACGAAGTCCTCGACCGGCTTTGCCGCCCACAGTCCGAACTCCCGGGCCGCCTTTTCGTCGAAGGCGGCTGTGGTGTCGGCCACGATCGCCGCGTCCTGATCCCCGCGGCTGACAACGGTGATGGCGGGGTATGCCGAGACCTGCTCCTCGAAAGCGTTCACGTCGTGCATCGTGAGCACCAGGTCCATGCTGTAGTCGCGGGCCACAAGCTTGCGGAGGTCGCGGCCGTACTGATTCCGCATCCAGCGGTCGGCGCAGATGAAGCCGAGTTTCCCGCCCCTTTTGAGCGAGCGCAGGCCGGTTTCGTAGAAGCCGATGTAGATGTCGGACCGGCCGTTCATGGTGGTGCACGCCTTGCGGTACGCCTTCATGCGGCCTTCCGGCACGTCCTCCAGCCGGATGTACGGGGGGTTGCCCACGACGAAGTCCGCGGGGTGCGCGTTCGTTTTCTGCAGAAGGAAGTCCCCGTGATTGACCCACGAGGACACGACCTTCTCCACTTCGGGGGCGCTCCAGCCCGCTTCGAGAAGCTGTGCCGAGATGATCGCCCGGCTGTGTACGACGTTCGACTCGACCAGATCGAAGGCCCTGACCGCGTCGATCGCGTCGAGGAGGGAACGGCCGTGGTTTCGGCACGAGGCGCTGAGCCTCGTCGCAATCGGAGAGAGAAAGGCGCCCTGGCCACAAGCGGGCTCGACCATCCGCAGACCGGCGAGGTCGACCTCTTCCTTGTACCCGACCAGGTCAAGGATCGTCTCGACGACCCAGCGGCGGGTAAAGACCTCGCCGTGCCGCACGGCCTCCTGCAACGCTTTCGGGAGGACGAGTGCGCTGGCGGGAAGGCCGAAAAGAGCCTCAGTTTCCACGCCACGACCCTACCGTCCGCCCTGTGACCGCCATGACGCTCCTGAGCCCGCGCCGGTGCATCCGGATGTCGGCCCTTCGAGCTACCCCACTCGACATCGAGGACACCCGGACGGCGGGAACGCGGACGTAAGCGACACCGGCAGCGCGCCGCCACGCACCGGCACTTCGACTCTGTTCCGCTCCTCGGAGACGCTGCCGTCCACGTCGACCCGGTAGACACGCAGGGTGAGACGGGAGCGCCGGGACTCGGGTTCGGGGAGTTCGTACGGGTCCCTGCGGGGCGGGTAGTGGTCGGCGCACTCCTGGCACGCGTAGACGTTGAAGCCGGGGCCCGTCGCCTCGTGCACCAGTACCGGCTCCGCCGCGGCGCGTTCGCAGCGCGCGCACATCCGTACCGACGGGCGCGTCATCGGACAGCCACCCGGACGGCGTGCGCGCGGTTCCGCCCCACGCCGAAGCGGGGCGGCGGAGGGACCGGGACGAACCGCAGCGGCGGCAGCGTGCCGAGGCGGTGACGGCCCCGGGGTCGTGGGGTGCAGATGTGCAGAATCGAGACAAGCATGCGAAGAGTAAGGTCCAACACGTTGGCGCTCCTCCGAGACGTCGGCCATGCCCCGGGACGGCTCGCATCCATCGCCGGGGTCTTTTGCGTTCCGACGGTACAAGCTTAGTGAAGCTATGTATAGCTCACTGACGGTTACTAAAGGTCGAGCATGCTTACGGTGGCTCCATGAGTGACCAGAACAGGATTCCGGACTTTGACCCGCAAGGGCCGCAACTTGTGTACGTCGCCATCGCCGATCACGTCGCCGCCCGTATCGCGGCAGGTGAGCTGCGGCCGGGCGCTCGGCTGCCTCCCGAGCGTGACCTCGCCACCGAGTACGGGGTCGCCTACCTGACGGTGCGCCGCGCCGCTCAGGTGCTGCGGGAGCGGCAGCTCATCGTCACCGTTCACGGCAAGGGCACCTTCGTCGCCGATCCGCTCCCGGAGTGATCCCGACAAACAGGTTGAGCCCCACCCACCCCCCGGGTAGGAACACGCCATGACCTCACTCGGTGCTGTTTTTCGGCCTCAACTGCCGCCAGAACGTCTGCGAGAGCTGGTCCGTGCCGCGGACGGTGCGGGGCTGGAGGAGCTCTGGTTGTGGGAGGACTGTTTCCTCGAAGGGGGCATCTCCGCCGCCGCGGCGGCCCTCGCCTGGACCGAGCGGCTGCGTGTCGGAGTCGGTCTGCTTCCCGTGCCGCTGCGCAACGTCGCCGTCACCGCCATGGAGACCGCCACCCTGCACCGGCTCTTCCCGGGCCGGCCCGTCCTCGGCGTCGGCCACGGCGTGCAGAGCTGGATGGGGCAGGTAGGCGCGCGGGCCGAGTCGCCCGTGACGCTCCTGCGCGAGTACCTCGCCGCCCTGCGCGCCCTGCTCGCCGGTGAGCGCGTCACCACCGACGGCCGGTACGTGAAGCTCGACGGCGTCGCCCTCGACTGGCCCCCGCCCGCACCCGTACCGATCCTCGCCGGAGCCACCGGCCCCCGCTCGCTCAGGCTCTCCGGAGAGGCCGCGGACGGCACCATTCTCACCGCCAGTACGCCACCCGACGGCGTACGAAAAGCCCGGCAGCTCATCGACGAAGGGCGCGCCTCGGCCTCCCGTACCGACGTCCCGCACACCGTCGTCGTCTACCTCCTCACCGCCACCGGCCCCGGCGCCGCCGCCCGGCTCCACGCCGAACTGGAGGCCGAGGGTGTGGCATCGGTCCCGGACCTCGGGGTCGCCGGGGACGCGGGCGCCGTCGCCAAGGCTGTGCAGCGCCTCACGGAGGCGGGCGCCGACACGGTCGTCCTGCAGCCCACCGCCGACGAACCGGACCCTGAGGGCTTCATCCGCTTCACCGCCGAAGAGGTACGCCCCCTCGTGCCCTGAGCGGCGGCGACGCGGCGGTCCGGCGACTGTCAGTGCCCGCTGCCAGACTCCCTCGGTATGACCGATGACACGCGCGTACGGCTGAGGCCCGTGAAGGAAGCCGACCTGGAGGCGTTCTTCGAGCAGGAGCAGGACCCCGAGGCGACCCGCCGGTCGAGATTCCCCGCCCGGCCGCGCGGGCGCTTCATGACCCACTGGGCCACCCGCATCCTCGGCGACGACACCGTCCTCGTACGGACGGTCGAGGTGGACGGCGCCCCGGCCGGTCACATCGTCGCCTGGTGGGAGGGGAGCGGGGAAGGGAAGGAGGACCGGCGGTTCATCGGGTACTGGCTCGGGCGGTCCTACTGGGGCAGGGGCATCGGCACCCGAGCTCTCGCCCTGTTCCTGCGCGAGGAGAGCAACCGCCCCCTCTACGCCGACCCCTTCACCGAGAACACCGCCTCGGTCCGCCTGCTGGAGCACCACGGCTTCCGCCCCGCCGGCACGGTCCGGCACGGCGACGACGTCCACACCCTCCTCGTACTCGACGTACTCGACGCTGCCCCGGCCCCCGCTCCGGAGTAGCCCGGCAGTAAACCCGTCGCGTCCCGCACGCCTCTGCTGTCACCATCGCCCGATGAGGTCCTTCCGAGAACTCGTCGCCGAAGCCGAGGCCGTCCCCACCCAGGGGTGGGACTTCTCGTGGTTCGAGGGACGGGCCACCGAGGAGCGCCCCTCCTGGGGGTACGCGCGCTCCATGGCGGAGCGACTGGCCCGGGCGGACGCCGCTCTCGACATCCAGACCGGCGGCGGCGAAGTACTGGCCTCCGCAGGGAAGTTGCCGGCGCTCACCGTCGCCACCGAGGGCTGGCCTCCGAACGTCGCCAAGGCCACCGCCCTGCTCCATCCGCTCGGCGCGGTCGTCGTCGCCGCCCCGGAGGACGCCCCGCTGCCCTTCGGCGACCAGGCCTTCGACCTCGTCGTGAGCCGGCACCCGGTGACCCCGCACTGGACGGAGATCGCCCGTGTGCTCCGACCGGGCGGTACGTATTTCGCCCAGCACGTGGGCCCCGGCAGCGTCTTCGAGGTCATCGAGTACTTCCTCGGTCCGCAGCCGGAGGCCGGGCGCGGCGACCGCCACCCCGACCGCGAGCGCGCCGGCACCGAGGCGGCAGGGCTGCGGATCGTCGACCTGCGGGCGGCGCGGCTGCGGATGGAGTTCCACGACATCGGGGCCGTCGTGCACTTCCTGCGGAAGGTGGTGTGGATGGTGCCCGGTTTCACCGTCGACCGGTACCGGCAGCAACTTCTGCGCCTGCACGAGCGGATCGAGGAGGAGGGCCCGTTCGTGGCCCACAGCACCCGCCACCTCATCGAAGCCCGCAAGCCCACTGCTTGACCGCCGCCCGCTGACCGCCGCCCGCCGACCGCGGACGGCTAGCCCGCCGCCCGCCGCCCGCCGACCGCGGACGGCTAGCCCGCCGCCCGCCGACCGCGGACGGCTAGCCCGCCGCCCGCCGACCGCGGACGGCTAGCCCGCCGACCACCGACTGCGAACGGCTAGGCCGCCGACCGCCGGCCACCACCCCTTCAGGCGGTCACGCCTCGTCCCGCAGCCCCAGCCGCAGATGCTCCACGTGGTGCAGCGCCTGCTCCAGCAGCTCCGCCACATGGTGGTCGTACAGCGCGTACACGATCGACCGTCCGCGCCGCTCTCCCGTGACGAGCCCCAGGTTCCGCAGCAGCCGCAACTGGTGGGAGCACGCCGACTGTTCCAGCTCCGCCGCCTCGGCGAGTTCGCCGACCGCGCACGGGCCCTCCCGCAGGCGCGCCAGGATGCGCAGCCGGGAAGGCGTGGCCAGGGCCTGGAGCGTCGCCGCGACGTCCGCGGCGCCGACGGCGTCCAGACGGTCGCGGATGCTGCTTTTCGCATCCACTCCATGACCCATGCCGCCATCGTAGCGAGACGGCCGCCTCAGCCCTGAGAAATCCATCGGTACAAATGAAGACGTATTCATGTGTTCCTGTATGGTGGCGCTCGTGCAGCCCGCCCCCACGCGTCTCCTCGCCCTGCCCGAAGCCCGCTGGGCCGCCCTCTCCACGGCGGCCTTCCTGCTCGCGCTCCCGCTCCACCTGCTCGGCGCGACCGCCTGGCTGTGGGGCCCGTTGTACGCCGCCGCCTACCTGGCCGGCGGCTGGGAGCCCGCGCTCGAAGGGCTCAGGGCGCTGCGCGGGAAGACCCTCGACGTCGACCTGCTGATGATCGTCGCGGCGCTCGGCGCGGCCTCGATCGGCCAGGTCATGGACGGCGCGCTGCTCATCGTCATCTTCGCCACCTCGGGCGCGATGGAGGCCCTGGCCACCGCCCGCACCGAGGACAGCGTCCGCGGCCTCCTCGGTCTTGCACCCCCGACGGCCACCCGGCTGCACCCCGCGAGCGGTACGGAGGAAGAGGGGGAGAGGGAGGAAACCGTCGAGGCCGCCGCGCTCGCCATCGGCGACGTGATCCTCGTACGCCCCGGTGAGCGTGTGGGAGCCGACGGCCGCGTCCTCGACGGCGCGAGCGACGTCGACCAGGCGACCATCACCGGCGAACCCCTGCCCGTGCCGAAGGCGGTGGGCGACGAGGTCTTCGCCGGGACGCTGAACGGGACCGGCGCCCTGCGCGTCCGCGTCGAGCGCGACCCCTCCGACACGGTGATCGCGCGGGTCGTCGCCCTCGTCGAGGAGGCGTCCCGCACGAAGGCCCCCACCCAGCTCTTCGTCGAGCGGATCGAACACCGCTACGCGCTCGGCATGGTCGCCGCGACCGTCCTCGTCTTCGCCGTCCCGCTCGCCCTCGGCGCCGACCTCACCGGGGCGCTCCTGCGCGCCATGACCTTCATGATCGTGGCCTCCCCGTGCGCGGTGGTCCTGGCGACGATGCCGCCGCTCCTGTCGGCCATCGCCAACGCGGGCCGCCACGGCGTGCTCATCAAGTCCGCCGTCGTGATGGAATGCCTCGGCCAGACCGACCGGATCGCCTACGACAAGACCGGCACGCTCACCGAGGGCACCCCCCACCTCGTCAAGATCCTCCCGGAGCCCGGCTTCTCGGAGACCGAGCTGCTCTCCCTCGCGGCCGCCGCCGAGCACCGCAGCGAGCACCCGCTGGCCCGCGCGATCGTGGCCGCCGCGCACGACCTCCCGCGCGGCGAGACCCCGGGGGAGGCGTACGGCTTCCGGTCCGTGCCCGGCCGCGGGGTCACCGCGACCGTCGCCGGACGCGAGGTGGCGGTCGGTTCGCCCGAGCGGCTGGGCGAGGGAGGGTCGGTCCCCGACACCGACGGCACGGCGGTCGTGGTGCGCGTGGACGGCGTCCGCGCGGGCTGGCTGCTCCTCGCGGACCGGCTCCGCCCCGGCGCCCCGGAAGCCGTCACCGCGCTGAACCGCCTCACCACTGCCCCACCCGTCCTCCTCACCGGCGACAACCCGCGGGCAGCGCACGCCGTCGCCGAGCGGACCGGCATCCCCTCCGACGGCGTACGCGCCGGCCTGCTCCCGCACGAGAAGGCCGAGGCGGTACGGGACCTGGGCGGCCGGGTGCTCCTCGTCGGCGACGGGGTGAACGACGCCCCCGCCCTGGCCGCCGCCCACACGGGCGTCGCGATGGGCCGGGCGGGCTCGGACCTGGCCCTGGAGACCGCGGACGCCGTGCTCGTCCACGACGACCTGACCGCCGTACCCAGGGCGGTCGCCCTCTCCCGCCGCGCCCGGCGGCTGGTCGTGCAGAACCTGTGCCTGGCGGGGGCGTTCATCGGCGTCCTGGTCGTCTGGGACCTGGTGGGCCATCTGCCGCTGCCCCTCGGCGTCGCGGGCCACGAGGGCTCCACGATCCTGGTCGGGCTCAACGGCCTGCGGCTGCTGCGGGAGAGCGCCTGGCGCGAGTAGGCCCCCAAGTGCTCCCGGACCCTAGCGCCCTGGGACCTCGGGGCCCCAGGGCCCAAGTGCTCCCGGGCCCCAGCGCCCCGGACCCCAACGCCCGGGCCGGTCAGGCGTGCGCCCCCGCCGTCACCTTCCCCACCACCAGCTCCGGCCTCGCCTCCAGGATCTCGCCGACCCGCTCGGCCTGCTCGCCCAGTTCCCTCTCCTGCGCGCCGGTCAGCCGTCGCAGCGGCTCCACCGTCACCGTCGTCCGCCCGCCCTGCCGCCGCTGGTGCCAGACCCCGGCGACCACCCCGTCGACGAGCAGCACGGGAAAGTTCCCCGCCTGTCCGCCGGCCAGGGCCCGTCGGTAGGCGGCGCCGGGGAACATCCGCTCGCGCGGCTGGGCGGCGACGGCGTACGCGTCGAAGTAGGGGAGGAGCCGCACGCCCCGTACGGCCTCGGCGGGGAAGTCCTGGTCGCCCGCCACGACCCAGGCCGCTGTTCCCTCGAAGTCGACCTCCTCGATCCCGCCGGACGCGGCCAGCGACGTGAAGAGGCCGGCGGACCAACCCCGGGGCGCGGCGGCCCACTTGGCGAAGTGCTGCGGCGTCGCGGGACCGTACGCGCGCAGATAGTGGCGTACGAGGGTGGCCAGAGCCTCGTCGGCGGGGAGCGGGTCGAAGTGCGGCGGGCGGGTGTACGTCGCCTTGCGGCCCCGGTTCGGCGCGAAGCACAGGACGCCGGACTGGCCCGCGCGATGCATCACCTGGCGCCAGCGCGGCCATGTGCCCTGGAACGCCTCCATCACCAGGTCCCCGGCCCACGGCCCGGTGCGGGCCACGACCTCCTCGGACAGTTCGTCGATGGTCAGCTGCCGTCCGTCGAGGGCGTCGCCGACCGCCGCGACGACCTGCTCCTCCTGTCCGGCGGTCATGCGCACCGCCGGATGCGGGCTCGTGCCGCTCGGCACGGCGGTCAGGGCGGCGCTCCAGAAGGGCAGTTCGTCGGCGGCGAGGAGATGGATCGTGCCCCGCGGGCCGTACGTCTTCACCAGGCTCCGGTCCTCCCACAGCGCCGACCGCACGTCCTGGCGGGTCGCGCCGCCGAGTCGCAGGGCCAGGGAGACCTCGGCCGCCGACAGGACCTGCGCGTGCACGGCGAGCAGGGTGGACGCGACCGCGGCGACGGACGTCCCGGACCGGGCGGGCTGGTGCAGCAGCTGACGCCCGTAGCGCCGCGCACTCGCCTCGTCCCAGGTGACCCTCGTGATCCTCGATGTCATGGCGGCGACGCTAGAGGGGAAGTAGGTCAGATCCTGGCCGCCGGCGACGACGGTCATCCAGTCCGACCTCCGTATGCGGGCAAATGGTAGGCAATCTGCGCATGGGTGAAATTACCTCCTGTAAACACTCAAGGCAGAGCAAAGAGCTCCGGCGGCTTCGCAGGGTCGGACGGGGCGGCTGTAAAAATCCCTGAAACGCACACAGAGTTTCCACATCGTTATGCCGATTGGCTCATTCCGCTCTTCGGGGTCACGTAAGTTCGGACCAAGGCAATTCGCGTCAGCAAAGCTGCGCGGGACGGCACCGCGCTGCGGAGGGGGCTGCGCGGTGCCCGCCGCTCCCCTTGATTCCCGGGGGCGAGGGTGGTCGTCACCCGGCCGCGTCACTCTTGGGGCGTACGTCCGAGACGGACGGGTCAACGCCTCATATCCTCGTGCGAACCCCCTGGTTCTCTTCGAATTCTCCTCGATCTCCTTCGAATTAGCTGGGAATCGGCCATGATCTGCCACTGAATGAACGCTTCCACTCCCACGCAGACGGTCTCAGCCGACTCCGGAGAGTAGTTGTGGCACGCCGATGCGCGCGACATCCCTTACGAAGGGTTATGGTGGAAACCCCCCCTCGGGCCGGTCCGTCTCCCCCCCCACGGACCGGCCCGTTTTTTTGTGCGCCGATACGCGCCGGGCGTACGCCCCGGAGCCGCCGTAGTGCCCAGCCGGGCGCCCTCGCTGCCGTGCCTGCTCCAGCGCCTGGTCCCGTACCGCGCGGCGGTCCGCCCGCGGTCCGCCCCGGGTCCGTCCGGACCCCGTCCCCGGTCCGTCCGTCGGCCGGGAGCCCTTGTACCCCTAGGGGATGGGGCGCTCCGGCGGGGGTAGGGTGTCGCCCTCGGGGACTGCCATCTGCACGGAGGGGCTGACGAAAACGTGAACCTGCGCGACAACCTGCGCCGCTTGCTGGTCAGGTTCTATGCACGCAGGGTGGAAGGCCACCTTGACCACGACCAGGTGCCCAAGCACATCGGGGTCATCATGGACGGCAACCGGCGCTGGGCGAAGGCCGCCGGCAGCACCGCCGCCCAGGGGCACCGGGCCGGAGCGCACAAGATCGAGGAATTCCTCGGCTGGTGCTCCGAGACCGACGTCGAGGTCGTCACCCTCTGGCTGTTGTCCACGGACAACTTCGACCGCCCGGAGGAAGAACTCGTACCGCTGCTCGGCATCATCGAGAACGTCGTGAGTTCCCTCGCCGCCGACGGCCGCTGGCGTGTGCACCACGTCGGCACGCCGGACATCCTGCCCTCGCGGATGCAGACCGTCCTGAAGGAGGCCGAGGAGTCCACCGCGCACGTCGGCGGGATACTGGTCAACGTCGCCATCGGCTACGGCGGCCGGCAGGAGATCGCCGACGCCGTGCGCTCGATGATCCTCGACCACGCCGACAAGGGCACCTCGCTGGAGAAGCTCGCCGAGGACGTCAGCGTCGACATGATCGGCAAGCACCTCTACACCAGCGACCAGCCCGACCCCGACCTCGTGATCCGGACCAGCGGCGAGCAGCGGCTGTCCGGATTCATGCTCTGGCAGACGGCGCACTCCGAGTACTACTTCTGCGAGGTCTTCTGGCCGGCCTTCCGCAAGGTCGACTTCCTGCGCGCCCTGCGCGACTACGCGGCCCGCCACCGGCGCTACGGCGGATGAGGGACCGAGGCGGCCCCGCCGCCAGGGGCTGCCGCGGGACCGGGGACTGGTCCTTTGGGGTGGAAGTAATGAGGAGTTCACCAGGGCGCCGTCATGTGTGCTGGCATGGCATGGCTCGTTCGAGGGCATAAAGCCTCCAGGTCGACGCCCGAATCACGGGTGTCGGATCTCAGCGGACGGCACGGGGCCGTCCGCCCGGGAGGCCCTTTGCACCAGCGCGACCGTGCGGTCAGTACGGACGAGGCGGAGGGCCGGTTCACGGCCCGTGCATCGGTGCCGGAAACCGGTCCACCTCTCCTCCGTCGCTCCCCGACCTCATCCGAGGGGGTACGTCCTTCCGTGGTGACCAGCACAAAGCGCCGTATGCCAGACCGGCGCACCTATGTTCTCGACACCAGCGTCCTGCTGGCCGACCCGCACGCCATGAACCGCTTCGACGAGCACGAAGTAGTGCTGCCGATCGTCGTGGTCACGGAATTGGAGGCCAAGCGGCACCATCCCGAGCTCGGCTACTTCGCCCGGCAGGCCCTGCGTCTGCTCGACGAGTTCCGGGTGAAATATGGCCGTCTCGACGCCCCCATCCCCACGGGGGAGTTGGGCGGGACGGTCCGTGTCGAGCTCAATCACTCGGACCCCAGCGTGCTGCCGAGCGGCTACCGCCTGGGGGACAACGACTCCCGCATCCTCGCGGTCGCCCGCAATCTGCAGGCGGAGGGTTTCGACGTCACGGTCGTGTCGAAGGACCTCCCGCTGCGGATCAAGGCCTCCTCGGTCGGGCTCCTCGCCGAGGAGTACCGCGCGGAACTCGCCATCACAGGCTCCTCCGGCTGGACCGGAATGTCCGAACTGACGCTCTCCGGCGAGCAGGTGGACCTCCTCTTCGACCAGGAGAGCCTGTACGTCCCCGAGGCGTCCGACTTCCCCGTCCACACGGGTCTGATGATCCAGTCCGAGCGCGGCAAGGCGCTGGGACGGGTGACGGCCGAGGGCAACGTCCGGCTCGTACGCGGTGACCGGGAGGCCTTCGGCATCAAGGGCCGCAGTGCGGAGCAGCGCATCGCGCTGGATCTGCTCCTCGACCCGGACATCGGGATCGTGTCGATGGGCGGCCGGGCCGGCACCGGGAAGTCGGCGCTCGCCCTCTGCGCGGGCCTGGAGGCCGTGCTCGAACGGCGCCAGCACCAGAAGGTGATGGTCTTCCGGCCGCTGTACGCGGTCGGCGGGCAGGAGCTGGGCTATCTGCCCGGTTCCGAGTCCGAGAAGATGGGCCCCTGGGCGCAGGCGGTCTTCGACACGCTGTCCGCGGTCACCAGCCGCGAGGTCATCGAGGAGATCACCGCGCGCGGCATGCTGGAGGTCCTGCCGCTCACGCACATCCGGGGCCGTTCCCTCCACGACGCGTTCGTGATCGTGGACGAGGCGCAATCCCTCGAACGGAACGTCCTGTTGACCGTTCTGTCCCGAATCGGCTCGAATTCGCGGGTGATCCTCACCCATGACGTGGCCCAGCGGGACAACCTCAGGGTCGGCCGGTACGACGGAGTGGTGGCCGTCGTCGAGAAACTGAAGGGGCATCCGCTCTTCGCGCACGTCACCCTCACCCGGTCCGAGCGGTCCCAGATTGCCGCCCTTGTGACCGAAATGCTGGAGGACGGACAGATCTGATCCCGGCTGCACCCACCCGTCCCGGTCTGTCCGACGGGTGGTGACTGCACGGTAGTTGGCGCCGTCCGGCAAAGGCGAAGAGCCTAGCCGGGCGGCGTCGTCGTGCGCGCTCGTTTCCGGAAAACTTCTGAGGCAAACGAGGTGTGAGCTTTCACACCCAGCACAGAATTGCCTCGCGGCGCCGGGGTACGGCAGAGTCTCACTCCTGTCAGGCCCCGCATACGACACACCTGTACCCCCAGCGGCACAGCACAGCAGGAACCTCAGAACTCCATAACGCCGTCGTATGCCGCCCGCGCACCAAGAGGCGCTCCCCGCAAGGGAGTTGCCCACCGGGCCCGTGCCTCCCGTGACCCCGCAGTTGGGAGGCCAGTGCCAGGGGCAAGATTGCGTCCGCGAGGGTCACCTGTAGCGGTCGATGCTGGAAGGAAACCGTGTGAGCCGGATTTCGGTCCGTGGGCTCGCAGTGGCCTCGGCCACCGCAGTCACCGCTGTCGGCGCTGTTACGGGTGTTGCCTCGGGCAGCACCGCACCGGCGAGCGATGACGCCGAGGCAACGGCGAGCGGCGCCACGCTCCTCGCGGACATACCCGCGGGCGCGCAAGCGCAGGTGCAGACCGCCTCTCTGACTCAGCAGGCCGACTCCCAGGCCATCGCGGCGGACGCGACAGCCAAGAAGGACGCCGAAGCAGCCGCGCGCAAGCAGGCGGCCAAGGATGCGGTCGCCAAGCAGCAGGCCGCCGAGAAGGCCGAGAAAGAGGCGAAGGAGCGCAAGGAGGCCGAGAAGGTCGCCAGCCGTTCCGCCACGCGTGACGCGTCCAGCTTCACGGTCAAGGCGTCGTACACCGCCGCCGAGGTCCAGGAGATGGCCCGCCAGCTCGTCCCCGCGGACCAGTTCGCGTGCTTCAGCCGGATCGTCGACCACGAGTCCAGCTGGAACTACCAGGCCGACAACCCCACCTCCGACGCGTACGGCCTCATGCAGGCCCTGCCGGGTTCGAAGATGTCCTCGGCCGGTGCCGACTGGGCGACCAACCCGGCGACGCAGATCAAGTGGGGCCTGAGCTACATGGACGGCCGCTACGGCAGCCCGTGCGCCGCCTGGAACTTCTGGCAGGCCAACAACTACTACTGAGCCGCCGGCAGGCTCAACCCCGCGGAGCCCTTCACCGTCCTACGGTGAGGGGCTTCTGCCATGTACGGTCGATGCCGACGTCTCCAGGGACTCCAGGGAGGAGTGGTGGGGAGCAACGGGGGAAGAGGACGGTTCATGTCGCGAGTGCCAGGTTGGTTCGGCCGGATCGGTGCCGGACTCACCGAAGTGGGAGAACGGCTGGACGCGCGCCGCGCGGCAGCCGAGAAGGACGACGAGATCGACAAGGACGAGGACGTGGGTGCGGATTCCCTGCCCTCCTCCCTGCCGGGGTCGTCACCGGAAGGCCCGGTCGTCCGCGTCCGCCCCGATCCCGCCACCGCCGTCCCCTGGGGCATGCGGGTCGCCGCCGAGGCCGGCTGGCGGCTGCTCGTCCTCGCGGGCACCGTCTGGGTGCTGATGCGCGTCATCAGCGCCGTCCAACTGGTCGTCCTGGCCTTCGTCTCCGCACTGCTCATCACCGCCCTGCTCCAGCCCACGGTCGCCCGGCTGCGCGGATACGGGTTCCCGCGCGGCCTCGCCACCGCGCTCACCGCGATCCTCGGCTTCGTCATCATGGGGCTCGTCGGATGGTTCGTGGTCTGGCAGGTCATGGAGAACATCAACAACCTCGCCGACCAGATCCAGGACGGCATCGACGAGCTGCAGCGATGGCTGCTGAACAGCCCGTTCCATGTCACCGAGGACCAGATCAAGGACATCGCCAAGAGCCTGCGCGAGGCGGTCGGGGCGAACACCGAGGAGATCACGTCCGCGGGGCTCGAAGGCGTCACCGTCATCGTCGAGGCGCTCACCGGCATCCTCCTGACGATGTTCTCCACGCTCTTCCTGCTCTACGACGGCAAGCGCATCTGGGAGTGGACGCTCAAGCTCGTCCCGGCGGCGGCACGTCCGGGCGTGGCGGGAGCGGGGCCGCGGGCCTGGCGCACGCTCACCGCGTACGTCCGCGGCACGGTGATAGTGGCCCTGATCGACGCCATCTTCATCGGGCTCGGCATCTTCTTCCTCGACGTCCCGATGGCCGTACCGCTCGCCGTGTTCATCTTCCTCGGCGCGTTCATCCCGCTCGTCGGCGCGGTCATCTCCGGGGCGCTCGCGGTCGTCGTCGCGCTCGTCACGCAGGGCGTGTTCACGGCCGTCATGACCCTGGCCGTCGTGCTGGCCGTCCAGCAGATCGAAGGGCACATCCTGCAGCCGTTCATCCTCGGGCGGGCGGTGCGGGTGCATCCGCTGGCCGTCGTGCTGTCCGTCGCGGCGGGGGGGATGGTGGCGGGGATCGGTGGTGCGGTGGTGGCTGTGCCGCTCGTCGCCGTCACCAACACGGTGGTGGGGTACTTGCGGTCGCACTCGCGTGAGACGGCGCTGCGCCATTCGCCGGGCCCGCACGGATCCACGGCGGTGGCCGCGGCAGCCCCGCCCCCGGAGGACACGCCACCGCCGGCGTAGGGCGATTCTTTCGCCCCCGCCGCCCCTACCCTTCCCGTCACTGCATGGGGGCTGCGCCCCCTCGCCCCCCTGATCGCGCTACGCGCTCGTCCTCAAACGCCGGACGGGCTGAATACGTTTC
>NZ_JBHWZP010000070.1:0-34165 GCF_042728395.1 Streptomyces sp. NPDC060205 | reverse complement strand
CCTCTAGGGGCTCGGGGAACTGCGCAATCGGTAAAAGCCGGGCGCAGCCCGCTTTTCAGGGGCGCGGGGAACTGCGCGGCCAGCCCCCACCGGGGCCGCGGACGACATGCGGGGGCGGGGGCCCGGGGGCGGCAGCCCCCTGTGAAGTCGGCCGGTCTCAGACCAAGTTGACCGAGCGCGCCTGCGTCGCGCCGATTTCGTCCGCCAGCTCCGTCAGGACCGGCTGCGGCACCGTGTCGTCCACCGTCAGGACGGCAAGCGCCTCACCGCCGACATCCGCACGGGCGACCTGCATACCGGCGATGTTGATCCCCGCCTCACCGAGGATCCGGCCGAGCGTGCCGACCACACCGGGACGGTCGGTGTAGTTGAGGACGACCATGTGGTCGGCGAGCGCGAGGTCCACGTCGTACTCGCCGACAGCGACGATCTTCTGGTGGTGCTTGGGGCCGGCGAGCGTGCCGGAGACCGAGACCTCCTGGCCGTCACCGAGGGTGCCGCGCACGGTGACCACGTTGCGGTGGTCCGAGGACTCCGAGCTGGTCGTCAGCCGTACCTCGACACCACGCTCCTGCGCGAACAGCGGAGCGTTCACATAGGACACCGTCTCGTCGACGACGTCCTCGAACACGCCCTTGAGCGCGGAGAGTTCGAGCACCTTCACATCGTGCTGGGTGATCTCGCCGTACACCTCGACGTCCAGACGCACCGCGACCTCGCCCGCGAGCGCGGTGAAGATACGGCCGAGCTTCTCCGCGAGCGGCAGACCCGGCTTGACGTCCTCGGCGATCACCCCGCCCTGCACGTTCACCGCGTCCGGCACCAGCTCACCGGCGAGCGCCAGGCGCACCGAGCGGGCGACGGCGATGCCGGCCTTCTCCTGTGCCTCGTCCGTGGAGGCGCCCAGGTGCGGGGTGCACACGACCTGGTCGAGCTCGAAGAGCGGGGAGTCGGTGCAGGGCTCCTTCGCGTACACGTCCAGGCCCGCGCCGGCGACCCGGCCCTCCTTGAGCGCCGAGTACAGCGCGACCTCGTCGACGATCCCGCCGCGCGCGGCGTTGACGATCCGCACCGACGGCTTGACCTTGTGCAGCGCCTCGTCCCCGATGAGCCCGAGGGTCTCGGGCGTCTTGGGCAGGTGGACGGTGATGAAGTCGGAGACTTCGAGCAGCTCGTCCAGCGACAGGACCTTCACGCCCATCTGCGCGGCCCGCGCGGGCTGCACATAGGGGTCGTAGGCGACGACCTTCATACCGAACGCCGACATCCGCTGGGCCACCAGCGCGCCGATCCGGCCCAGACCCACCACCCCGAGGGTCTTCTCCGCGAGCTCGACCCCCGTGTACTTGCTGCGCTTCCACTCGCCGTTCTTCAGGGCCGTGTTGGCCTGCGGAATGTGGCGGGCGGTGGCCAGCAGCAGACCGCAGGCCAGCTCGGCGGCGGTCACGATGTTCGAGGTGGGGGCGTTGACGACCATCACGCCGGCCTTGGTGGCGGCGGAGACATCCACGTTGTCCAGGCCGACGCCGGCTCGTGCGACGACCTTCAGCTTCTTCGCAGCGGCGACGGCCTCGGCATCGACCTTCGTCGCGGAGCGGATCAGGATCGCGTCGACGTCGGCGATGGCGGGCAGCAACTCGGCGCGGTCGCCGCCGTTGCAGTGCCGGATCTCGAAGTCCGGGCCCAGTGCGTCCACCGTCGCGGGCGACAGTTCTTCAGCGATGAGTACGACAGGTTTCGAGCTCACGTGGACTCCTCAGACGGCGTTGTTCGAACTGGGCGGTCGGGTCGTGTGCCACCGGCCGGAGACCGGTCCGTGCCCGGAGATCCGGTGTGTCACCCGCTGCGACCTGCGCTGGAGGAACCCTCTCCGAACGGATTCCCGTACCGTTCCCGATTCGTGTCCGCAAGCTGCCCGGCCGACGCCTGACGCGGCACGGTAAGCCCGGCCGACGCCTGACGCAGCACGGCAACGGGCCGGCTCCAGGGCCGGTTCCAGGGCCGGCGCACGCCAACTGCCGTACTCTCAGGGGCTGATGAGTCCGCCCGGGCCGCCCTCGCGGCTACAGCCTTGCGCCGGCCGCAGAGGTCCGTCAGCTCAAGCCCAGCGCACTCGATGTCTCCTCGCCCAGCAGCGCGGCCAGTTCGCCCAAGGTCGGCCCGGTCGCAGGACCCCGTCGTGTCACCGCCAGAGCCGCTGCCGCGTTCGCTCCGCGCGCCGCCTCGTAGGCGGATGCTCCCCGCCCCAGCAGCGCCAGGAACGCGCCCACATGCGCGTCCCCGGCACCGTTGCTGTCGACCGCGTTCACGGGAAATCCGGGGACGTGCACGATGTCATGAGAATCAGGTGCCGCCAGCCAGCAGCCGTCCTTGTCGGCCCGTACGACGATCCCGGCCCCGCTCCGCATTCGCCCGCGCAGCACCTGTGCGGCTTCCCGCGGCTCCGCCGCCCCGGTCATCAGCCGGGCCTCCCGCGCATTGCAGCTCAGCCAGTCGGCCCGGGCCAGTACCGGGTCCAGTACCTCGGCCGGGATGTCCGCCACCAGCGGCGCGGGGTCCAGACAGACCCGTACGTCTTCCGCGAGGCGTGCGACCATGCGGGACAGCAGAGGGCCGTTCACCTGCGTCACCAGGCTGTAGCCGGAGACCTGCACCAGGTCACGGTCCCGCACGGACGCGGCGATCGCCGCCGTCTCATCCGCCGTCATCCGCGCCTCGACGCCGAAGCTCGTGACAAAGGTCCTCTCGCCTCCTGCGTCGACCAGCGCCACGCAGAACCCGGTGTCGCCGTCCGAGCGCGCCGGAAGGACCAGTCCGACCCCTTCTGCCGTGAGCGAGGAACGCACCAGCTCTCCGTAGGGACCGGTGCCGTGGAGCCCGGCGTAGACGGCTTCGGCGCCGAGCCGGCTCGCCGCGGTGAGTGTGTTGAAGCCACCGCCCGCGTAGAGCTCGGTGCGGGTTCCGATCACATCGCCCCCGCGCTCGGGCAGGTGGGGTACCTCGATGACGAGGTCGACGATGACGTTCCCCGCGAGGACGACACGGTAGTCGTCGTTCATCGGGTGGCCTCCTCGAACGTGGTGGAACCGGGGGCGGAGTCGGGGAGCGAATCTGCGCGCTGCGGTGGACGCCTTCCGAGCAGCAGGTAGGCCGCGCCGGCCGTGACGATCGCGATGAGCCATCCGAGACCGTTCGTGCCGAGCCAGGAATCGGCCAACGGCCCGGCGAACCACACGTCGTCGGGACCGGTCGCGGCCTTGGTGAAGGTCAGCCCGGCGGCGATCGCGGCCAGCCAGGCGAGGACGGCGGGCAGATTGAACCCGCCCGTGTACCAGTAACGGCTGCCGCGTCCCGTGTCCATCAGGCCGGCGGGGTCGTACTGCCGGCCTCGGACCATGTCGACGGCGATGACACCGATCCAGGCGGAGATCGGCACGGCGAGCAGCGTCAGGAAGGTGCTGAACGGGCCGTAGAAGTCGTCGGCGATGAGCATGAAGTAGATGCCACCGACGAACATCAGGATGACGTCCAGCACGACCGCCCACGCACGCGGCACCCGGATACCGAGCGTGATCATCGTCAGTCCGGCCGAGTAGGTCGAGAGGTGATTGGACATCAGCAGCCCGCCGAACGCCGCGATCAGATACGGAACGGCCATCCAGGACGGCAGCATCGCGTTGATCGCCGCGACCGGATCGGCGGAGGTGGCGAGCGTGGGATCACCGGCCGTGAGGAGCGAGCCCAGGGAGATCAGCAGGACGAGGGGAATGCCGGCACCGAACGCCGAGGCGCGCACGAGCCGTATGCCCGGGATCGCCCGCGGCAGGTAACGGGCGTAGTCCGCACCGGCGTTGGCCCAGCCGATGCCGGTGCCCGCCGCAATGAATCCGATGCCTGCGATGACGCCGCTGGCGGGGCCGGCCGGGTGGTCGAGCACCTTCGACCAGTCGACGGTCGCCACGAGGAAGCCCATCACCACGAGATTGAGGATTCCGAAGACCACGGTCGCCCACTTGTTGATCCACATGATGGTGGCGTGCCCGAGCCCGCTGATCATCAGTGTGCAGGCGATGAAGACCAGGAGACACAGCAGGGTGAGGACCGTGCCTCGCTCGACGCCGAAGACCGTGTTGAGCAGGGCGAGCAGCGCGTACGCCGCCGTGGTCGTGGTGATCGTCTCCCAGCCGACCCGGCTCAGCCAGGTCACCAGGGTCGGCCCGTGGTTGCCACGCTGGCCGAACACCGCGCGGGACAGCGTCAGGGCCGGGGCACCGCCCTTCTTGCCCGCGATGCTCAACGCGCCCACCAGCGCGAACGAGCCCACCGAACCGGCGACCGCGACGAGAACGGCCTGCCAGATGTTCAGGCCGCGGAAGGCGACGAGAGTCGCGCCGAGCGGCAGCCCGAGGAGTGAGATGTTGGCGGCGAACCACGTCCAGAACATCTGGCTCGCGTGACCGCGCCGCTCGCTGTCGGGGACCGGTTCGATCCCACGGGTCTCCACGGTGCCGACGCGGTCGTTCTTCGTTGAAGCGGCCATCGCGGGACCTCCTTGCCTGTGCTCGGTACAGAGGGAAAAACAGCGGAAAAAACAGGGGGAAACAAAAAACGGGGGACTTCAGCGAGTGCGGTAGGTGAGCAACTGCCTGGTCAGAGGCTCCAGTTCGAGAGCGTTGACCTCCCGCAGGGTGTGAACGGCGTCGACGGGCAGGGCGCTGAGCCCACCCATGGCTCCGGCGATCGCACCCGCGATGGCACCGATCGTGTCGCTGTCACCGCCGAGGTTCGCGGCCAGCAGCGCGGAGCGCCACGGGTCACCGTTCGTGAGCGCGAGCACCGCGAACGCGGCCGGGATCGATTCCTGGCTGGCCACGCTGGTGCCGATGAGCGCATCGATCCGGTCGAGCGCCGTCGCTGTGTCCAGGTCGGTCACGAGGTCGCGTGCCCAGCCGATACGTGCGGAGATGCTGGCGCCCGCTGTCCAGTGCCCGCGCCTGGCACCGGCCGCCGACATCGCGACCGCGGCGTCGAAGACGTCGTCGAGCGAGCCGCCGGCCATGCCGGTGGAGACGGCCGCGGCGACGGCCGACGCTCCCGCGATCCCGATGGTCGTGTCATGGGTGACCTGGCAGGACTCGACGACCCGGTCCAGGAACCGTTCCGTGTCATCGGCGCCGAAGGCGATACCGACCGGTGTCACCCGCATCGCGGCGCCGTTCGTCGTGCCGTGCTTGCCGGCCTCCGTGAGGTCGACGCCGCGTGTCACCGCGTCCAGGGCCGCTTTCGTCGACGGACCGAGCAGGTCGAACGACCCCTTGGCCTTCATCTCCTTCTCCCAGGACAGGAGTTCCTCCGCGAACCGCAGCGGATCGACGTGCCCGCCGCCCTCGACCAGGAGCCGCGCCACGATCACCGCCTGTTCGGTGTCGTCCGTGATGGACCCGGCCGGCATTCCGGCGCTCACCGGGTTGTCGGGCCGCGCGGGCTCGAAGCCGCTCAGCGTGCCGTAGACCCGTACGACATCGGCGCGGGACATGACCTGCGTCGGCATCCCGAGGGCATCGCCCAGCGCGAGCCCGTAGAAGGCGCCGAGGGCACGGTCGAGTAGGACGGGGTCGGGTGTGGCGGGGTCGGGTGTGGAGGTCACAGGTGGGCTCCTCGGCCGGTCCGTACGTGCAGTTGGAACCTGGACGGGTCGAGCAGGCTGGTGACCTGTTCGACGACGTCCCCGTCCGCGCCCCGGTAGACCTGGGCGACGCGGAGGAAGGACTCTTCAGGCGAGCGGTGCAGGATCGCGGCCTCGTCCGTGGTGAGTCCGACGACGGAGATATGGGCCTCGCTGGAGTCGGGCACACGACCCGCGGCGGCGAGGGTACGGCTCAGTGAGCCCTCGTCGAGTCCGCGCTCCGGCAGGTCCTGGAGGGCCGCGACGGCGGGTACGCGGCTGAACTCCAGCGAGACACCGTGTCCGCCGACCAGCCGGCGGACACGGTCGAGGGCGATGAACCGGGGTGACTGCACGTTCAGCTCGCCGGCCAGAGCCTCGTCCCGTATGCGCTCGAAGCGCAGGGTCTCGGTCGTCAGTTCGGTGCCCTGCGCGGCCAGCGCGCGGGTCCAGCCGAGCCGCTGGTCAAGGGGCGTGCCGTCGAAGGTGACGAGCGACCCGATACCGGCGTGCGTCTCGATGAGTCCCTGCTCGCCGAGGACGTTGAGAGCCTGCCGCACGGTCGTACGGCTCACCCCGAACCGCTCCCGCAGCGCATGCTCGCCGGGCAGCTTGCTGCCGTCGGCATGTACCCCCGCTCGGATCTCCTCGGCCAGCACATGAGCGACACGATGATGCTTATAAACCTGTCCAGGCATGTCTAGAAGCTAGACCTGAACAGGTCGACCTGTCTACACCTGTCCAAAAACTCGCGGCCTCGGGCCTTTGGCACGACTTCCCAGACGGCTTGATGTGGGTCGTGGGGTGGCTCAACCCTGTGGAACGCTGGGCAGATGATCACCGGTGCGTCGAATGACGCGGAGTCGCTTGCGGCCGGGGCTCTCGAATGGCTGATGAAGGCTGCGCGGGACACCGTTGACGGTGTGGCCTGGCCTGACACGCCCACCGACGAGCAGACCACGCCGATTCTGTACAACGGAAGTTCAGGGGTGCTGCCGGCTCTTCTCGACGCCTGGCGGTACTTCGACGACGACCGGTACGCGAACCTGGCGCTGCGCGGTGCCCGCACCGTCGCCGCCGCGGTCGAGGACTGGGAGGACAGCGGTCTCTACGCGGGAGTGGCCGGCATGGCCGTCGCCTTGCAGGGCGTGCACCGGGTGCTCGGTGACAGCGCGGCGGGGGCCTCCGCGGACCGCGCGCTGGAGGTGTTGCGGTCCCGCTACGACGGCGCGGGGTGGAACGACTGGTTCGAGCTGGTCGTCGGCAACGCCGGCATCGCGCTCGCCGCGCTGGAGTGCGGCGACCTCGACCTCGCCCAGCTGGCCGTCGACCGCTACACGCGCACCGCGGAGCCCACCGCGGCCGGCGTGCAGTGGGAGATCCAGACCGGCCGGCTCCACCGCATGCTCCACCTGTCGCACGGCACCCTCGGCATCGTCCACGCGCTCGCCTCTGTCGGCAGGGCCGCCGACCGTCCCGACCTGATCGACCTGGCCCTGGCCGGTGCCGCCGACGTCGTCTCCCGCAACGAAGCAGGCCCGGACGGCTTCCTCGTCCCGTACTCCGATCCGCAGCAACAGCACGAGCGGATCGAACGCCACAACTACGGCTGGTGCCACGGCCCGGCCGGCGACGCCCAGGCGTTCCGCCTGCTGACCCGGGTCCTGCCCGACGATCCCACCTGGCCCGCCCTGACCGACCGCTGCTGGCACACCGTCGTCAACTCCGGCCTCCCGCAACGGATCCGCCCCGGCTTCTGGGACAACAACGGCCGCTGCTGCGGCACCGCCGGCGTCCTCGCCCTCGCCTGCGACCGCCAGATCGAACACGGCGACGGCCGCGACTTCGCCGACCTCCTCGTCGCCGACCTCGCGGCCCGCGCGACAACCGACGCTCAGGGCGTGCGCTGGTCCAACGTCGAACACCGCGACACACCCAGCACCCTCGCCCCCGCCACCGGCTGGGCCATGGGCAACGCGGGCATCATCCGCGAACTCCTGCGCCACGCCCGCATCACCACCAACCGCGACCCGCACTACGCCATCCCGTTCCCGGACCATCCACCTACCGCATGAGCGCGCGGACTGATGGTGCGCTCAATAGCTGGCGGGAGCATCGCTTCGGCGCCAGCCGTTCATGGTCCCTCACCGGGAGTCGGGCGTTCACGACTTACGCACAGGATCGTCCGACGACCCAGCGGAGCGTGTGCGGGGCGATGGTGCTGGCGACCAGGCGACGGACCTCGGCCAGCAGCACCCGCACCGTCCCATCCACGTCAAGGTCTACTGGTAAAGAGGCAGTGTTCCGGCAGTGCACTCTTCATGCGGGGCGCCCAGTTTGCAAGCATGTACTCATGATTCGAGGGCGCATCATTGCTGAAAGCCTTCGGGCTGGCGCGGACATCCGGCTGGCCGGGCTCAGCCTTGTCCGCCTGGGCCGCCACGACGTGTCCGTCTCGACTCTGCCGGCTAACGAAGGCGCCGGCGGGGAAGACCAGCATGGTGTTGTCGACGGTCAGCCCTGCACCTGGACTTTCGTGGACTTCGAGGGCGCCGACTCCCTCGCCGACGACCTTGCTCAACTTCTCGCGAGATCCCTTGATCCGAACCATGGCTGGTGGGCCGACTTCACCGTCGATGCCACCGAGCACGTGATCGTCTTCGCTGGGCGTTGGTTCCGCTACCGCATCGGCGATGAAACGGGCAGAGCCGAAGCAGTTGCCTGGGGGCGAGCGGCGGGGACTCCTGAGCATCAACTCGACTGGGGCCCCTAAAGACCATCTAAGGCGTGTCCGGCGGATCATGCTGTGGCTGGAGCGGTGAAGCGGGTCATCTCACTACGATCGTGGGATGTTTGAGTACCACGGGTGGATCACTGTTAGGGAGACTGCAGCTCATGATGACGATGAGCCTCGGTTGCGGCAGATCGTTGATGAGCTTCGCCGTCACATCGCCCACATGGACAACCCGTACTTGCTTGATCTCAGGTGGATGAACGGTGAGCCGTTCATCCACCTCGGCGGCTATTCCAATCACCGCTCGTCTCCTGACATTGTCGAACTGTTCGAGCATGTGGCCGTGGTCGCCCCTGGTTCTTACGGCCTCCTCCACTTTCACGATGACGAGGAACCGGGTCGCGAGAACGAGATGCGGGTGCTGAGGCTCGTTCGAGGCACGGTCACGCAGCACAGGGAGGCATTGCTGTCTCCATACATCCCGACGGTGGAAGATCCCTTCACGGTTTGAGGCGTCGTCGCAAAGCCGATAGGTCGGCCGCCTCTGCTCCCACGGCGCCGACGGTTGGCTCTCTGCTCCCTCGGCTCGGGAATGGTGTGCTTGATTCGGCGCCTGCGCAGGTAACGACGGTTGCTGCGGGACGAATACGTTTGTCTGCGCTGAGTCGGTCCGGGGTGGTGCGCGGCCTTCCTTCTCCGGTGCGGGGCACACGGATACGTTCCAGGACCGGGATCATCTGTGGTGCGTCACCCCACTGACCGGGAGTGACCAGCAAAGCGAGCGGTCTGCAACCGCCGTCGCTCGCGAGGTGAATCTTGCTCGTCAGTCCGCCCCGAGACCTTCCGAGTCCCTCGTCGGGGCGGTGCCGCCGAGGGGTTGATCTTTTTTCGGTGTCCGCGGAGCTTTCCTGCGGGCGCCGGCGGCGTGTTGGTGGGCACGGCAGGACGTCGAGTCGCCCACCATGCTCCAGTCGATCCGGCCCTCGGCATCAGCCTCAGTCTGGACGGCCCGGAGTATCCGCTCCCAAGTATCGTCGGCGGACCAGCGTCGGTGCCGTTCGTAGACCGTCTTCCACCTGCCGAACCTCTCCGGCAGGTCTCGCCACGGGATCCCCGTCCGCTCACGGAACAAGATCCCGTTGAGCACCCTTCGGAAACGGGCCTGGGGAGGGAATGAGTTCGCAGGCGCCCCGCAGCTGGGACGATCGAGCATCACCGGCGCCGCAGGCGACGCTTCTCGCAGCAGGACAGCCGGTATGTCGTCCTCCTGCTGCCTTGTTGCACAGATGCCGGGTGTCCGGTCGCCCGCAGCGCGGAGAACACGTCGGGCCGGTGCAGGAAGTCCGTTGTCACCCGGGCGGCCACCTCCTCGTCCTGCGCCAGATGGTGGATGACCTCCACCTTTTCCTGCACAGGCCGCGGAGTGTCCACCTGCCAGCCCAACTGCCGCCTCGCCGCATCCCTCGACCGTTGGGGGCGCGTTCGTACGGGATCCCGGCGTCGTCGGACGATCAGGACCGTTGCGTCTATGCCGTCCGCCAGGAGTGCGGCGTTATCGGGAGCTTCGATGTGGACATACCCCGCGCCACACCATCCTGGATGATCACCACACGGCGAGCCCGGAATGCCGGCGCCTCGTCGCCCGGGCGCCGCTACCTCCTGGTGGCTGACCCGGAGGGAAACGAGTTCTGCTTGGGCTCACCGACCGGGAACGTCACCCCGGTGAGGTCTTCAGAGGCGGCCCACAGGCGCTGCTGGACAGCTGCCTCGTACGACTCCGGGCTGGAGGTGACCAGCCGGGGGTGGCCCATGATCTCGTTACGTCCGCCCGGACCGTAGTACTGGCCGCCCAGCGTGGCGGGGTCCGTGGCGGCGCGCAGGGTCGGCAGCGCGCCCATCGCCGGCGTCTGGGTGATCAGCGGCGCGAGCCAGGTGAGCGGGAGCCGGAGGGCTGCGGGGGTGTTCCGGGCGAGTTCGGTGCCGGACAGGCCGGGGTGCGCGGCCACCGCGACGGTGGTGCCGTGCGCGGCGAGACGGCGCTGCAGCTCGTATGTGAACATCAGGTTGGCCAGCTTGGACTGACCGTAGGCGCCGACCCGGCTGTACGACCGCTCCCACTGCAGGTCGTCGAAGTGGATCGCGGCCCTGATGCGGTGGCCGGTGCTGCTGACCGTCACCACGCGCGAGCCGGGCACCGGCAGCATCAGGTCCAGCAGCAGCCCGGTGAGCGCGAAGTGGCCGAGGTGGTTGGTGCCGAACTGCATCTCGAAGCCGTCCCGGGTTGTCTGCTTCGGGGTGTACATCACGCCTGCGTTGTTGATCAGCAGGTCGATGCGGTCGAACCGGGACCGCAGCGCCGCCGCCGCGGTCCGGACGGAGTCGAGCGAGGTCAGGTCCAGCGCCTGGACGGTCACGTCGCCGGTCATACGGGCCGCGGCGTGCTTGCCCTTCTCGGCGTTGCGCACGGCCAGCACCACGGACGCCCCGCGCTCGGCGAGCGCCTTGGCGGTCTCGTACCCCAGTCCGGTGTTGGCTCCGGTCACCACGGCCACCCGCCCGCGCTGGTCCGGAATGTTCGCCGTCGTCCACTTCTCACTCATGTCGAGCCCCTGACTCACTAACGTACCGAAGGTATCTTGTGCCGACAACGTACCGCAGGTACTTAAGTTAAGCTGGTGATCGTGACTTTCCAGCGGGCGCGAACCGAAGAGCAGCGGGAGATCCGCCGACGGGCGATCCTCGACATGGCGTCGGCGATGCTCGACGAGATGCCCGTGGCCGCGGTCACCCTCAATGAGCTGAGCCGCCGGGTGGGCCTGGCGAAGCCGAACGTGCTGCGCTACTTCGAGTCCCGCGAGGCCGTGCTGCTGGAGCTGCTGGACCACTTCCTGCAGGAGTGGCTGGCGGAACTGGCGGGCGAGTTGGCGGCCGGCGTCGACGAAAATCAACCCATGGCCGAGCGCGCGACAGCAGTGGCCGAGATCCTCAGCCGCTCGCTCTCCGGGCGAGTGGTGCTGTGCGACCTCTTCGGCGCACAGGGCACCGTCCTGGAACGCAACGTCTCCGTCGAGGTCGTAGCCCGATACAAGCGTGCCTCCCTGGACCGGCTGACCACCATGACCACCCTGATCCAGAAGTACCTGCCGGAGTTGGGCGAGAGCGCGACGCTCTTCAGTCTGCAGACCATGGTCTTGGCCGGGGCGCTGTCGGCATACAGCACACCCCCACCCAGCCTCCAGGCGGCCTACCGGGCCGAACCCGACCTGGCCCGCTTCCACATGCCGCTGAAGGACTCGCTGAAGCTGGCCCTGACT
Source organism: Streptomyces sp. NPDC060205 (assembly GCF_042728395.1). NCBI lineage: Bacteria > Bacillati > Actinomycetota > Actinomycetes > Kitasatosporales > Streptomycetaceae > Streptomyces > Streptomyces sp. NPDC060205. The sequence goes on along the minus strand of NZ_JBHWZP010000070.1, from coordinate 22,452 downwards.
TCAACGCTCCTGGGTGTACTACCCCGCAGCTGACGGCCGACCTCCGAAGGACATAACCTCAGCCTTTCTCCCTCTGGGATAGCGACGGATCGGGATGTCCAGCCTCTGACCGCCGCCCCTGACACTCCCCCACTGCCGCCCGCCCTCCTCGACGGCAGCGCAGACGTTGCGACTGATGCCCAACGCAGCAGCCACATCATCCTCGACGCCAGAGGAGACATCGCCAGCGGCATCGCGCACCACACCCCGGACTACGCGGCGGAGTCGGTCTGTTCAGTCCAGCTGGCACCATCACGGGCGCCCGAGTGATCAGGACCGGCTCACACTCGTCAGCGGAGTATCTGCGAAGCCTCGGTCCGAACCGGTGCTGGCGAGATCGCCGTTTGGAAAGGTCGGGGCGGTTGCGCCTTCGTTGAGCCTGCGCCACGACTGGCGGCCCGACGTGCGCCGCAGCGGCTCAGTCCCTCAGTTGGCTGGTCTTCCTATCAGGTATCCGACGGCAGCGCCTCGACGACGAAGAACAAGAAGCAGGGCGTGGTCGAAAGGTCGCGGAAGCCGTCGGGGAACAGCGCGCGGGCGGCTGGGTCGGGCTGCGGCTCACTGAGGACGGACAGGCGGAATCCAGCGGTGGTGAAAGCATCGATCATTGCGTGCAGTGGCTTGCGCCAGAGTCGCATCGGGATGGACTGCCCGTCGAGCAGCCAGTCGAAGGTGTAGCTCGTGGTCGCGAAGTAGTCAGGCCTTGGGTTTCGGAGCGTGTACGCATTAACCGGGTGGTCCACGGACATGATCAGCCGGCCACCGGGCCTCAGTACTCGTCGCAGCTCGTCAAGGGTCGGCCCCCAGTCCTCCAGGTAGTGCAGGACCAGCGACGCGATCACGTCGTCGAACGCACCGTCCTCGAACGGCAACCGGTCACTCAGATCGGCCACGTGCAGAGCTACGTCGTCACCGAGCCTCCGCCTGGCAAGGGCCACCATTCCGGCGCTGGCGTCGATCCCGGTGACGAACGCACCGCGGTCGCGCAGTGCCGCGGTCAGCGGGCCCGAGCCGCAGCCGGCGTCCAGGATCCGGCGGCCGGCCACGTCTCCGGCGAGGGCTAACATCGCGGGCCGTTCGTAGTACGCGTTCACGACGCCGTTCTCGTTCTCCGCCGCGTACGCCTCGGCGAAACTGTCGTAGTCGTTCACCCGAGCCGGCTCCGAAGACGTAGCGAAGCTCTCGGGTTTGTCGATTGCGTGTTCCATCGTCGCAGCCTAGAGGCCAGGAGGACCCGACGGACTCAATAGTGCGCGAAGTCGGAACACTGCCCCTGCGCCAGCAGACCCCGGGTCAGCCGGCGAGGTCCACCACATTGGTTTTCGGGGGCTCAACGTTCAGCGGGCTGTTGAAATCACTGTAGGAGGTGACGGTGCGGAATTCAGGGCTCTTGTACACCACCCGGTAGATGTAGGGCTTGCCTTTGGTCGCCACGTGAAAGGTGTATGTGCCGCCCTCGTCCGCCTTGTCAGTGACCACGAGGCTGGCCGTCGGCATCCCGCCGACCTCACCAGTCTTGCCCTTGGTGACTTTCCCGAACGAGGCGAACGGATGAGTGCAATCCGTCAGTCCCTTCTCGCCGGCCGGCGCGGCCGGATCTACGGTTGTCTTGCCCCAGTTCTTCTGGTCCGTCCGCCCTTTGGTATCGATACCCGACAGTTGCATGTGCTTCAGGTTCGGTCGGACGTAATCGGTGTCGCCGATACGGATCTGCTCGAACTTCTCGCCCGTGCTACCAGCTGAAGTAAAGGAACAGGTGCCCTTCAGGTCCGTCCTCATCCGCGTGGAACTCCAGCGCCCGTCCGTCATCGTCGAGCGCCCCGTGATCGTCACCGCCTGGAGGGCCTTCATGGCCTTGTTCGCCTCGCGGAGCATCTGCGCAGCCGACTGCTCCCGCGGTCCCGCACCCTCGGAGCATCCCGTGAGCGCAACAGCCAGCGCGACACACGTAACGCCGGATGCCGTTGCACCAGATGGCATGCGCATGATCGTTCCCCCTGAGTTTGAAGCGATCATGATAACGGCAGCCGTTGCCCTGTCTGTGCGAATGATCGAAAGAATGCTGGAAGCCGGCTGGCGCAGCGAGTTCTGCGCAAGCCGGCGGGTGGCAGCGCCCCGGCCGATGCTGGCCGTCCTCGCCACACTCACCGTCGCCGCCGCAACCGCGGCCGCCGCCGAGGACCTCCGCCGGCGCCTTCCGGGCCCCCTCGTATTCCAGCCGTAGATCGTGATCTCAGCGGTGAGGGGCGCCGAGGCGACAGACGGCAGACGGCAGACGGCAGACGGCCAGCGTCGATCATCTCGCCCGAGATCGCCTGAGATCGCCTGAGATCGCCTGAGATCGCCCGAGATCGCCCGAGCCGTCGCCGGCGTCGGCTCCTTCTCCGCCTACCCGAGTTCACCGAGCCGGAGGGCATCCCGTATCTCGCTGAGCTTCGCGGTCGTGACCGGGGTCCGCTCCTGCCCTTGTTCAGCAAGTCGTAGGGCGTCGTCAATCTCGCTGAGCTTCGGGGCGGACAGGACGGCCGCCCGCTCTATCAGGTCGTCCCGGGACACCGTGGTCAGCCACGTGCACGGGGTGAAGCCTGGACGCGCGAACGCGAGCCGCAGCACGCCCTCGAACGGCAGTCCTTCACCGGCGCCGACCGTCACTTCGATGCCCAGACCGCCGATGTCGACGCCCGCCGGAGCCACGACCTGCATCACCCGGATCCCGGACGCGTCCTCTCCCGACAGCAGTACGACCAACCTCCGCTCGTCGAACTGGACCCACCAGACTTCGCCACGTTGCACAAGTCCTCCAGACACATGACGGCAGGCAGACGCTGCGCGACCTCGACACGCTGCGGAGACGGGCGCGACCACCGTTGATCATCGGCGCGTGATGGCAAACGATCATGCGGTGACCGCAGGTCCAGCGTAGGCCTTAACCGGCAGGACGCCGGAGCAGAGAGAATCTGCACTCCGATGGTAAAAATCGACGCGGTGTAGACTTTTCGATGAGGGAGCACGACGAGGCCCCCTACGAGCATTGACCGGAGGAGAACATGCAGGAACAGACGTGGCTCATCACAGGTGTCAGCACGGGGCTCGGCCGCGCCTTCGCCCGAGCGGCCCTGGACGCCGGGCACACCACCGTCGGCACTGTCCGCTCCGAGAAGGACCTGCGTGCCTTCGAGGAGCTGAAGCCGGGGTATGCGCACGGCCGCATCCTGGACGTGACGGACGGTGACGCCGTCTCGGACGTGATCGCGGAGCTGGAGCAGAACGTCGGGGCCCTGGACGTCGTCATCGCCAACGCCGGCTACGGCGTGGAGGGCACGTTCGAGGAGACCCCGCTGGCCGAGGTGCGACGGCAGTTCGAGGTCAACGTACTCGGGACGGTGGCCACCCTGCAGGCGGCACTGCCCCACATGCGTCGGCGCCGCCGCGGGCACCTGTTGGCCGTCACCTCCATGGGCGGGCTCATGGCCGTGCCCGGCATGTCCGCCTACTGCGGCAGCAAGTTCGCCCTGGAAGGCATTCTCGAAGCGCTGGGCAAGGAGGTCGCACAGTTCGGCATCCACGTGACGGCGATCGAGCCCGGCTCTTTCCGGACCGACTGGGCCGGCCGGTCCATGACGCGCACCGCGCGGTCCGTCGACGACTACGACGACCTGTTCATCCCCATCCGCGAAGCGAGGCAGAAGGCGAGCGGGAACCAACTCGGCGACCCGGCGAAGGCCGGGGAGGCCGTCGTGCACATCACGTCGGTGGACCGGCCGCCGGCCCACCTCCTCCTGGGCTCGGACGCGCTGCGACTGGTCACCGCGGGGCGCGCGGCCGTGGACGACGACATCCGTGCATGGGAGGCGCTCTCCCGCACGACCGACTTCGCCGAAGGCGCACAGCTCTGATGCCCGGCGAGCACCCCGCACGAGGCCGACGCACCACCGAACGCAAGGGCGATGTCCGGGAGCGGGCCATTCTGGACACCTGCGAGGCCCTGCTGGCGCAGAAGGGCTACGACGTCATGACCGTCGGCGACATCGCCCAGGGCGCCGGCATCACCCGCGGCGCCCTGTACTTCTACTTCGGCTCCAAGCAAGAAGTGGTCACCGCGCTCGTGGCCCGAACCGTGGAGCACCTGTGGGAGCGGTCCAGGGCCACCGCGCAAGCCGACGAACCGCGCGAGGCCGTCGCCGCGGCCATGCGACGTACGGTCGAGTTGTGGAACGAGCACGGCCTGGTCATGCGTACGGCCATCGATCTGTCACTGCACGTGCCGGAGATCGGCGAGCTGTGGAGTCGTACAGCGGACCTGTTCACCGCGGCCATCACCGCTGTCCTGGAACGAGCCGGCGTTCAGCCGGGCACCGAGCCGGACCAGGCGTCGGCGATGGCACGAGCCCTGTGCTGGATGATCGAGCGGAGCTTCTACCACGCCTCACAAGAGTCCCGCGAGGTTCTGCAGAAGGCGTCCTCGACCTGCGAACACATCTGGCTGGTCAGCGCCGGCCTGACCGACTGAGCGGACACAAGGCGCCGCCCGCGCCCCCTACGCGACCAGCACGCTCCCGAGGTCCTCGGTGGCGAGGTAGGCATTCAGCAACGGATGGCGGCTGCCCACAGCGACGTCCCGCCAGTAGCGCTGCAAGGCGTTGGAGGCGCGAAAACCGCTGGAACCGTGCAGGTCCAGCAGGAGTTCCAGCGCGCTCCGGCAGTCCTGCGCCGCACCCGCCAGGTCCGTACGCAGTTGGGCGCGCTCGATCTCGGTGAGGTACTCCCCCTCAGCGGCCTGGGCAATGACCAGCATGGTGGTGTCGGCGCGGTGCACCAGCGAGGCGGCCTGGGCCAGCCAGTGACGGGCGCCGGGCGAGTCGCCCATGCGTGTGTAGCTGGCCATGAAGGGCTTGCGGTCGGACGCGAACATGTCCTGCGCCACGTCGAGCGCGCCCTGCGCGGCGCCCACGACGGGGGCGAGCACGCACAGCCTGAAGAACAGCTGCATCTGCGGCTGGAACGGGCCGCCCCGGGCGACCCGGTGTGCGGGCACCAGGACACCGTCGGCGACGAGCCGCTGGCTTCCCGTGCCCCGCATGCCCGCCATGTGCCAGTTGCGTTCGACGGTCAGATCGGCGAGGGGGAAGGTCGCGATGTGGAAGGCGCCGTCCACCATCACGGCCAGACCGGCCCACTCGGCCGCCCCTGATCCCGTGACGTTGTCCCATTGCCCGGTGACGCGTATGCCGTCCGCCTCACGGACTCCCTGGGCCGAGGGAACCCCGGAGCCGCAGACGAGCGCGTCCGGGTCGGCGAAGTACTCCTTGCGCGCGGATGCGCTGTGGTGCAGGGCCACCAGGGTCTTGGACGTGGCACAGGTACCCGCGGTCCACCCGGCCGACGGGCAGGCACGCCCCAACTCCGCCAGACGGCGGGCGACCGTCGGCGCGTCGGCCCCCGCCCCGCCGTGTTCCAGCGGTGTGCGCAGGGCCAGTGACCCGCTGTCCCGCAGGGCGTTGACGCTTGCCGCCGCCAGGCGGTCGTGCCGCTCGCTGTCGTCCGCGTGGGCCAGCAGTATCCGACCGTATTCATTGAGTGGCTGGTTGATCTTCACAGGTCACAGTCAACCCGCGCGACTGCCGCCCAGCCATACTCCGTTGACGCGGGCGCATACGATTTGGTGCACCGTGCATTGTTAGCCTCTGCTCGTGGACATCCTCAGCGAGATGATCGGCACCATCCGGACCGGTCAGGTCTATGCCCGCCGCATCGAGGAGGCGGGCTCCTGGGGGTGGCGTTACGACGAGTTCACCGGCAGCGGTTTCCACGTGGTCCTGCGCGGTCAGGGATGGCTCCTCACCGAGGACGCGCCTCCGCGCGCACTCCGTGCGGGAGACGTCGTCCTGATCACGACCGGCGCGCGGCACGGGCTGAGCAGTCAGCCGTGCGCCCTGTACGACCTCCCGCCCGAGCCGACGGGTGCCCTGCCCCCGCTCTCCGGCCCCGCCGACTTCGAGTTCCTGTGCGGCGCCTACCGGCTGCCGCACGGCAAGGTCCACGACTACCTCACCACCCTCCCGAGTCTCATCGTCGCGTCGTCCGAGGCGGGCGGCAGCCAAGCGGCGACGCTGGCGGAGATGCTCCTCACCGACCTGTCGGCGCCCCGCCCCGGTGCGGAAGCCACCCGCTCGGCGCTCGCGGACCTGCTGCTCATGCACGTGCTGCGCCAGTGGCTGCAGGAGAACGGCACGGCCGACGGGCCGTACACCGATGACCCGGTGGTCGCCCGCGCCCTGCGTCACATCCACAGCGCCCCGCACCGGAATTGGACGGTCGCCGAACTGAGCACCGCCGCCGACATGTCGCGCACGGCGTTCACCCGCCACTTCACCAGGGTGCTCGGCAAGCCGCCACGGGACTATCTGACTGGCGTGCGGCTGTCCCGGGCGGCACGGCTGCTCCGGGAGAGCGACGCACCGCTGGCGGCCGTCGCCCGCGAACTCGGGTACTCCAGCGAGTTCGCCTTCGGCGCCGCCTTCCGCCGCGCATACGGCATCTCCCCGGGCCGCTTCCGAAACGGCTCACGCACAGGGCACGGCGTCTCGGCCACCTAGTACTCCAGGGGAACTTCACCCATCCCGCTGGAGTACTGGACGGCTCACCGCTTGTCGTGCCCGAGCTCGTCAGGCGGCATCTGTCACGACCAGCCGCACCCCGCAAAGGCTGGCATTCCACGTCGGCGCTGTCAGCGCCATCCGAGTTCGGGAGCGACGTGGGTCAGGATGCTTTCGATGACATGTGCGTTGTACTCGACGCCCAGTTGGTTGGGCACGGTGAGCAGCAGGGTGTCGGCGGCGGCGATGGCCTCGTCCTGGGCGAGCTGTTTGACGAGGACGTCGGGTTCGGCGGCGTAGGAGCGGCCGAAGATGCTGCGTGTCTGGGCGTCGATGTAGCCGATCTGGTCCTTGGAGTTGCCTTCCCGGCCGAAGTAGGCGCGGTCGCGGTCGTCGGTGAGGGCGAAGATGCTGCGGCTGACCGAGACCCTCGGCGCACGGGTGTGGCCCGCGGCCTGCCATGCCTGGCGGTATGCCTCGATCTGCTTGCGCTGCTGGACGTGCAGGGGCTCGCCGCTCTCGTCGTCCTTGAGGGTGGAGCTCTGCAGGTTCATGCCGAGTCCGGCTGCCCAGGCCGCGGTGGCGTTCGAGCCGGATCCCCACCAGATACGCTCGCGCAGGCCCTCGGAGTGCGGTTCGACGCGCAGCAGTCCCGGTGGGTTGGCGAACATCGGTTTGGGTTCGGGCTGTGCGAAGCCCTCGCCCTTGAGGACGTCGAGCAGCCGCTCGGTGTGCGCGCGTGCCATGTCGGCGTCGGTCCCGCCCTGTGGGGGCGTGTGGCCGAAGTGCCGCCAGCCGTCGATCACCTGCTCCGGGGATCCCCGGCTGAGGCCGAGCTGGAGTCGGCCGCCGGAGATGAGGTCGGCCGCGCCCGCGTCCTCGGCCATGTACAGCGGGTTCTCGTAGCGCATGTCGATGACACCGGTGCCGATCTCGATCCGGCTGGTGCGCGCGCCGATGGCCGCGAGCAGCGGGAACGGTGAGGCGTGCTGCCGGGCGAAGTGGTGCACCCGGAAGTAGGCGCCGTCGGCGCCCAGCTCCTCCGCGGCGACCGCGAGGTCGATCGCCTGGAGCAGCGAGTCCGCCGCTGAGCGCGTCTGTGAATGCGGCGATGGCGTCCAGTGTCCGAAGGACAGGAACCCGATCTTTTTCATGCCACATTCAACAATCAGCGACCGGTTTCATTCCTCAGCAGTGGGCCTCGCCGTTTCTCTTCGGCACTCCCGGTGAATCAAGTGCGCTTGTCATGGACGCCCTCACTCGGGAACGGTTAAGTCGGCGGACAGGTCCAGGTAGACATGAACGCCCACGGCAACATCGCCGACCAGGCGAAGAGCAGCGGCGTCGACATCGGCGAAGGACCCGGTTACGCGGCCTGGCCAGGCATCATGATCTGGCCTCCGCACCGCACCGCTCATCACGGGTAGTGCGGTGCGCAGACCAGCGGCACGCATCACGGAGGCGGGACATGGCAGCAACCGAGGACGCACCCTCGCTCGACTGGGCGACAGCCTGGATGTGCGTCACCTTCACCCGGGACCTGACCGCCGAGGAGGTGTTCACCCGGTACGGAGCCGACCCGTCCCGCTCCCGTCTCCTCGACGCGGACCAGGCGTCGGAACTGCCCACCGGCCAACTCGCCGACGGGGCGGTCTCATTGCTGCGGTCCGGCAGCCTCGGCGACTGGGCCTTCTGCATCGAGGAGGACGGCGTCATCGGCTCCTGGCCCGAACCGCTCGCAGCGCTGTCCCGGGGCACCGAGACGTACAGCGTGCTGACCACCGAAGGCCTTGATGTCTTCCAGCACTGGCGCGACGGCGAGTGTGTCGAGAACTTCGAGCCCGGCATGCCGTGTACCGGGCCTACCGGCCCCTGGCGGGACCGGGTCGAGACGGCACTCGCCGCGTACGAAGGCGAAAGCGGCGGAATGGCACCAGTGGTGGCCCTCGTACTCGACCACCTCGGCATCAGCCTGGACGACGACGCCGTCGCCGGCCCCTGGCCCACTCTGGCCCTCTCCGAAGACGACGCACCGTCGGCCCCGCGCGGCCACACCTACGCGGGTGAGGGCCCGGTCCCGACCCAGCCACCGATCGGGAACTGAGCTCCGGGCAGCAGCCCGCTTTCGCCTTGCCTTCCTCAGCCCGACCCAGCCGTCCGAGGGCGCGCGCCGGGCTTCGGAGGTGGATCTCGTTGTTGCAGTTCTCGTACTCACCGCCGGTGTCCAGTCGGATCCCGTCGTCCACGCCGGACGCCTGTGGGCCTTCGCCTCGTTTGGTGTGCGGCCCTCCAGGGGGCCGCACACGACACGGAGTCAGGAGACCACGACGTCGACCACTTGGTCGATGATGTCTCCGGGGGTGACGGGTGGGGTGTTCCCCGGGTCGTAGAGTGCCGTGACCCGGTAGGTCCCGGAGGGTGCGGTGACCGTGAACGGGCCTTCTTCGTTGACGACGCAGTTGCCCGCGGCTCCGCGAGTGGTGTAGACCGGCTGGCCACGGTAGAAGTTGATCTGCGCACCGGTGTCGACGTTCACGGCCTGGAATCGGATCGTCGTGCCGGGCAGAATGCCGTTCCCGCCCAGCCGGAAGGTGTCGCCGCGGAAGGTGTTGAAGGTCGGGACGCCGAGGCTCTGGTCCCCGTTGTAGCCGGAGAAGTAGATCTTGCCGGGCTGGGTCAGGTAGGCGTGGCCGGCGGTGTTGCACCGGTTCGCGGCCTGCGCGGGCGTGGCCACCCCCGCCGGGACGGCAACCGTCAACGCGGCGCAGGCCAGCAGCGTGAGTGTGGACTTGAGCGGGCGCGGGCGGGCTTGAAGAGTCACGGGCAAACCTCCTGTGCAGATGGCTCGGGCTGCTTCCGAGCTGGGTTGCGGCGAACGTCGTTGCCATGAGGTATTCGCCACCGGACAGCGACCGGATGTGGCGGATGGACCCGTACGTACGCGCTGCCTCAGCTCGGCCCCGGTGTTCACGATGTCGTTGCCGCGCTGGACCGCCGAAGACGCGGATCGCTTTCTCGACAGCCTCCTGGGCCAAGGCGCGACGGCAGTGCTCTGTTTCGCCGGGAGGGGTCTTTACTGGTCAGTGCAACACAACGGCGGGGACCGTCGGCCCGCCAGACGTCCGGCGCTGACCCTCGACAGGGTCGGCCGGCGGCAAGCACCGGTCGGCCTCGGACAGCACCGGCCTTCCATCTTGCGGTGGTTGGACCGCCAGGGGCTCGGTACCGGGTCTCCGGTGGCCGATCCGTCCGGCGCCGGAGGCTCCGGAGAGGGCTCTGAAGTGGTGTTTCGCCGGATTCCAAGAATGGTCTCCGGAGTTTCCCCGGCGGGCCGGGCGGGTGCGGAAAAGTCACCGGCATGGTGAACTCCCAGGGCTCCGAGGAGCCGACTGAACCGCAGAACACGCCGAACCCGGCAGGCCCCGTACCGTTGGAGACGACGGATCCCACCTTTGTCGGCGGCTTCGAACTCCTCGGCCGCATCGGTGCCGGTCGCCAGGCCGTCGTGTACCTCGGCCGGAACAACCGCGGCGAGAGTGCCGCGGTCAAGGTGCTGCGCGCCGAGCGGCGCGACGACCGCAGGTCGCTTGAGGCCTTCGAGAGTGAGGTCGAGACGCTGAGGCTGGCCCCCGACTCGCTCAGCCCCCGGCTGTACAGCGCGGGCTGGGACGGCGAGCACCGGTACACCGCCAGCGAATACCTGACCGGGCCGTCCCTGGAGGAGCTGATCCGGACCCAAGGGCCTCTGGGCGGCGCCGATCTGCGGCAGTTCGCGGTGAGCATCAGCCAGTTGGTGGTCGAACTCCACCGGCTACGGATCCACCACGGTGACATCAAGCCGCGCCATGTACTCACCGGCCCCGGCGGGCGGCTCTTCCTGATCGACTTCGGGGTGGCCGCGATCGGGGACGGTTCGCTGCGACGCCGTGACCTGTTCAGCCTGGCCTCCGTGATTCTCTACGCCGCAGGCGGGCGTTTCCCGTACGAGGGCACGCCGCTGGAGATCTCGACGCGGACGATGGGCGGCCGGCCCAAGGTCGGGGTGCTGCCGAAGCCCTGGCGGGACACGCTGTGCAAATGCCTGGAGCCCAGTCGGCGGTTCTGCCCGAGTGCGGCGGGCGTTCTCAGGACGGTCGGCCGGTACGGGAGTTGGGCGTAACGTGGATCGCAGACGCTGGTCGGAACATCCGGAGAGGGAACCGGTTCGTGGCGGAACCTGAAGCGGCGGAGGGCGACCTCGGCCGTCTGTGCGAAGAACTGGGACGTCTGCTGAAGGACGCGGGGCTGAAGCAGTCCGATGCCATCGAACTCGTCGAGCGGTTCGTCGCGAAGAGCCAATTGCACCCTGCGGCACAGCTCAAGAAGACACAGATCTCCGCGATTCTCCGGAAGCGCGTTGCGAAAGCCCCGTCCTTCGAAGTCGTGCGCGGTCTGCTGAAAGCCTGCGTCGACACGGGCCGGATCTCAGGGGTCAGGAACTCCGAGACATACTGGAAGGAACTGCACGACCGGGCGGAGGCTGAGGAGAGCGCGCGGTCGGCCAAGGCCGCGCCGGAAGTGCCGAGGGTACTGGCACCCGATCGGGCGGGCCTGGACGCCCAGCGATTCACACCCGTGCTCCGAGCCGAGTTGCTCGACACCGCGCTGCGAAAGCGGGACGCGCAGAGCGGAGACGGGTCCGGCGGCATCAATGGCAACGGGCAGCGAGTGGTGCTGGCACTGACCGGTGACGGCGGTATCGGCAAGAGCGTGTTGCTCGGTCAACTGCTGCAGCAGTTGGAAACCGAGAAGGGCGCGGTGGCACTGCTGTCCTGCGCGCAGGTACCGAAGGACACCCTGTGCCAGAGGTTCGAGAGCGCCGACCGGGCGATCGGTGAGGCCGTGCGGCCCGGTGGCGGGAAGGGGATCATCGACCTGCTCACCTGGCTGCGCGCGGCGTACGGCACGGTCACCCTGCTCGTGGACACTCTCGACCTGGTCCTCGACGCCCGGACGCTTCCGGGGCTTTCGTCGGTGCTCGGCGCGGCACTGGAAATCGGCCAGGTCGTCCTGACCTGCCGCGACCTTGAGTACCGCGGGCATCTGCGGTACCCCGGTCAAAGCGCGCCCCGCCTGGCCGGCCGACTGGTCGAGAATCCGATGCCGATGCTCTCGGAGACCGAGATCGTCGACTGGGCACAGCACCACCTGCTGCGTGGCGCCGCGGGAACCAGCGGGCTGACTCGATCCGATGTGGAGTTCCTCGGTGTCCTCCGTGGGCGAGTCGCCGTGCCCGGCGCGCTGCGCCGAATCTGCGCACTGCCCGTGCGGCTGGCGATGGCCTGCGAGGTCTACGCGAACAAAGGCCACATTCCAGAGGATCTGACCGTCAATCAGCTTCTCGCGGACTACTGGCAGGCCAGGGTGCGAACCAGTGGAGGCGTGCCGGCACCCCGCAAGGAGCAGGCGGTCTACGCCCTCGCCGAGCTGCTGCTGACCCCGGATGGCGTGCTGCGCGTCCAGGTGCCCAAGGGGGGCTGGACAGCGCGATCAACGAGAGCGAGGCACTTGCCGAAGGGATGGGGCAGGCCGTCAGCGAAGGCCTGGTTCTCGACGGCGAAACCTACTGGGAGTTCTTCCACCAGAGCTTCGGCGAGTACGCGCACTCGCGCTGGCTGCTCAGACAGGGAACACACAGCACGGCCATCACCCGCCTCATCCGGGCGCTCAGCTCCGGGCACAGCAACCTGTGGCCCCTCACGACCTCTCTGCTCTCCCAGGTCACGCTGTACGACGACTACCGGCACCTGGCAGGACGTGTCCCGGCCGACACGACGGAGGCCGCCAGGACGCAGATCGTGTCCTCGCTGGGGCGCGTCGAGGAGGACGCCCTCACCGATGCGCTGGAGCGGGTCCGTGCCGACCCGACCCTGATGCGCAGCGTGACCCTGGACCTCGGCGACGCCCCCGCCCGGCATCTCGGCGCCGCGCACAAAGCACTGGTCGCGGCAGTCGGCGAGCATCCGGCCGAGCTGACCGGGCCTGCGGCCAACGCACTGGCGAAACTGCTGGCCCGTACACCGGAGGAAGATCTGCCGACCCGCCTGAGGGAGGCCCTGACGGCGGTCCGGGCCGCGCGCCAGCACCTCGATCAGGCCGGTCAGGTGGTCTGGCAGAACTATCCGCACCGCCTGCTGGCCGCGGCGCTCCCGGGCGTCGTGGACGCGGACCTCGAACGCGATCTGGGCCCGGACCCGACTCGCAAGAACCGGAAGGGGGTGCCAAAAGAGGTACTCACCGTCCTGCGCGAGAACTATCCGGGCCTGGGCGACCTCGCACGCCGGACGGCGATCTTCGCGCATCTTCGTGCCCCTCTGTCGGCGGACCAGAAGGCGGAGTTCGCGCGTTGTGTCCTCGCGGTCCCCTGCCCGCCCTCCCTCAGCGACGACGACGGCGTACGCACCATGCGGCTGTTCTGGGAGTGCCCGACGGTGCGCGAGGAGTGGGGCTGGACCACCTGGCGGCAACTGCTGGCCGCCAAGCTCCCCAAGAACTGGGACAACGCCCAGATCAAGCTGGTGGCCCGGCTCGGTGCGACGGATCTGGATGTCCGGACGGGCGTGGTGAGCGACACCCTCGAACGCCGCGGGGAGATGACCCGGCACGTCAACATCCTCAACCGGTTGGCAGCGGATCACTCCGAGTGGCTCGCGGGACAGTTGCTGGCACTGGACTTCGAGGACCCCCGTCGCACCGCCAACCTGTCCTCCGTCGCCTACTGCCTGCAGAACACGGAGCTCCCGCTGGCAACCCGGCTGCGCGTGCTCAGAGCTCTGGACGCCGCCCGCGAGGCCGCCCCCAGGAACGTGTGGCCGGCCCAGGTCGTGCTGGCGGGCGACCTGGTCGAGGAGCACCTGCGGATCCTGAAGGATCTCCATACGGTGAGGGTGGAGCCACATGTAGTGCGCACCATGCTGAAGTCATGGGCGAACAGTGGCTCCACGAGGGTGCTGGCCGCCGTCGCAGGCCAACTCCGTGAGCTGGACACCGGTCTGAGCGATACGAACGGCCGCAACAGCGAGAGCCTTCAGACCCGGGCTCGGCTGGAGAGCCGGCTCGCACATCTGGATGAGAAGGCACGCGCATGGCTGTCGGCCGCCGTGCTGGATGGCGAGAGCCCATCAGTGGCGGGTACGGCGGTCAGCACCCTTCAGGGGCTTGAAGACCTGCCGTGGCACGAACTGACGCCGTGGCTGTGCGAATTGTTCCGCAGTCCGCACACCGACGCGGTCACGCGGTTGACGCAGATCTTTCTGGACCGGTCCCGGGTCGTCGACGCCGTCTTCACCCAGCATGCGGGGCCACTGCTCGGCACGGCACTCACCCGTATGCGGCGGGCGGTCGCGACCGACGAGAATCCCGACCTCATCAGGAACCTCCTGCGACTGATCATCCGGGTGGACGAACACGCGACGCTCGGGCGGGACGAGGTGATGGAGGTGTACGACATCACCCGGAGCCGTCTGCCGGACGCACCGCCGAAGGAGGGGGGATCGTCCACGCTCTCGGCATCAACCGCGCCGTCCGCCGAGCGTGAACGACGACGGGAGCAGAGCGGCTGGTACTCAGCCGCTCTCCGGGACGTCTCCACCATGTGCGGGGCCCTCCTGGGTACCCGGCTCAGCCGTGCGGAGATCCGTGGGCTGCTGACCGAACTTCTACCTCCGATGCCACCCCAGATCATGGGCAGCACGGTCCGCAAAAGAGCCGCGACCCTGCTCAAGGGGGTCTGCCACCATGACCCGGAGGGCCTGGACTGGCTGGACGCCCTCGTTGTGCGGACAGACCTCACGACCGGCATCAAGTACGCGATCGCCGAGGCGGTCCTGAACATCGACGGCAAGCGGCGTGAGGGCAGGGCAGCCGGGCTGCTCGCTCTGCCCGGCTGTCCGAGGGAAGTCGCCGACCACATCCGCGACGAACTGCGCCACTGCGATTAGCGAGGTGTCCTCCGAGAGGCCGAGATCAGGAGACGATCTGCTGCCCGGCCGCCTGGACAAAGGCCTCGACTGCCTCACGGGCAACGTCACCGCTGCGGTGGCACTCGTGCTCGCCCTCAGCCTTGTGGATCACGCTTACCCGGTCCAGTGCCTCCTCGGCCAGCCGGACGAGGCCGGGCGACTGGGCGACAAGCCGGATCCGGAAGAGTTCCTGACGCGCCACTGAGCGCAGCCGGTAGGACTCGACGCGCGCTTCCGTCGCCTCCGCACTGCCGGGATTCTCGTGGGCCCGGTGCCAGCGGTCGAGTTCACCCCGCCGACAGTGCGCGAGTGCGGCGGCGTACGCGCTGTACGCCGCCATACGTTCCTCCTGGACGAACCGCCAGCGGGCAAACCGCTCGTTCCGGATGGTCATCCGGTGCTGCACCAGGTAGCTGAAGCACCCGCCGAGGAGGGTCCCGACGACGGCTACAGCACTTGTGAGAACCGCTTCCATCCCTGGATGACACCACGTCGGTCGGGTCGCTGAGAACACCGCCCGTCAGGAGACCCGCCGGACCGCTCCGCCAAGGGTTGTTCAGCGCCCGACGGCCTGTCAGACAGTTTCGTTTCCACGAACGGTGTGATGCGGGTGAGGCTCGGCAGCGCGTTCCGGGCGGAGCCCCGCCCGTCATCGGGATGCCTCACCCCTCCGAGGGCTGGATGATCTGCCACTCCTGGTCGTCGGTGGTGGTGCAGTGGAAGATCAGAAGGCGTGTTTCGTCGGCGTCGGACTGATTTCCGGCTACCTCAAGGCACTTGTTGTTGCTGGCGTAATTACGGATCCAGTACGCGCCGCTCTTCTGCTTGTCGATCCACCACAGTTGGTTGTCGGCGGTGGTTCCGACGCAATCGGATTCGGAGATCGCCGCATGGATGGATTGGGCTCCGGAGCCCGGGAGGTCCATGCAGAGCTGATCCTTGACGTTGCGGATCTGGAAAAGGACCGAGCCGCCGGGGCCGAGCTTCGGGTAACGCTCCTCCAGGTTCCAGCGCTGGTTGTCATCGACGCTCTCGTCGCACGTGTACTGCTGCACGCGGCCGTCCTTCTTGCCCTTCCCCTTGCCCGGGATGTCGGCGCACCTCTTCGTGGCGGTGTTCCGCAGCAGGACGTTGTTCGCCGGCACCACGCTCTCAGGCTCTTCCTTCTTCGTCTGCTCCGGCCCCGGGGCCCCTCCGCCGCCGCCCGCGCCGTCGGACGCTTCCTGAGCGGGCCCGCTGGGCTCCGCTTCGGCAGACGGTGCCTTCGGAGCCTCCGGCGTCGGTGACGGGGAGGGAGCCAGCGTGCTGACGCCGGCTTCCTCGATCTTCTCCGTGGCGGAGCTGCGCACCTGCGGCCTGTAGGCGATCCACAGCATCACGAAGGTGATGGCGAGCGCCATGAAGATGCCGAGGAAGGTGGCGAGCCAGCGCGGCAGGAAGCCCTTCTGGACGTACGTGCCTTCGACGTCCAGCGGGTCCACGCCCGAGCGCTGCACGGCCAGGGTGTAGGGGCGGGACTCCTTGGACCCGAACCAGATGATCTGGCGCGGCTTGAGCGTCGTCTTCACGAACGCCGCGCGCCCCGGCTCGATCTGTACGTTCGACGGGTGCACGTCGTAGGAGAGTTGGTCGCCGTTGTCGCTGCCGCTGACCGAAGCGGTGAGCTTCGTATTGCCCAGGTTGTCGACCGCAAGCTTCGGGCGGCCCCGGAAACGGCCCTTCACGGTCGGCGGCACCAACTCCGCCCGCACCTCCGTGAAGGGGGTGATGGTGAGGTTTCCCTCGGGGACCGTCGTCGCCTCGGGATGTTCCGTCGGCGTGACTCGGACCGCGTACGGGTTGGGGCCTGCCGTCGCATCCGGCGTCCGCGGCGGCGCGAACGCGATGTCCACCGAACCCGTCGTCCCCGGATACAGCCGCAGCACCTGCGGCTCCACCCTCGCCCATGGCGCGAGCGGACCGACCGCCTCGAAGCGGTATTCGTCCACCACATCACCGGTGTTGCGCAGACGCAGTCGTACGGTCGTACTGCCACCCGGGTCCACGGTCGCGGAGGCGGGTTCCAGAGAAGTCCAAAGGCTCACTCTCGGACGCTAGACGCATCGCGGGCACCAGGTCAGGAGGCGGCAGGGCACGATGGGCTGCCCGAAGAGGCGGGGTCCTCTGCCCTGGTAGGGGAAGCCGTACCAATTGCCGCGGACCATGTCCCCGCCCGATCACCCTTCCGATGTCCTACCTGTTCGGCTTGCTTGGAGTGCACGTCAAGGCCATAGCGTTTGCGGGCATGCCGGTATCACCAGGGTCTCGCCGGTCTTCACGGCCGGCCACCACGGCTCCGGCCAATTCGTGAACTCGACGCGTCGACGCATCATGCCGCGCGACCAACAAGAAGGACGGAAAGTGGAAGACACCCACTTCACCACGCACGCGGAACTCTTCGATCTGCGGGGAAAGCGCGCGCTCGTCACCGGTGGCACCAGAGGCATCGGAATGATGATCGCGCGTGGCCTTCTCCAAGCGGGCGCCCGCGTGGTCATCAGCTCGCGCAACGCGGAAGCCTGCGCTCAGGCGCAGGAACGGCTGTCCGCATTCGGTGAGGTGCGGGCCGTTCCCGCCGACCTGTCCCGCCACGACGAGTGCCGGCGGCTGTCCGACCTCGTCACCGCCGACTCGGAGCGTCTCGACATCCTCGTCAACAACGCGGGCGCCCTGTGGGACGAGCCGCTGGCGACGTTCCCGGACGCGGCCTGGGACACGGTCGTCGACATCAACCTGAAGTCACCGTTCTGGCTGGTGCAGGAGCTGCTGCCCGCGCTTCGCAAGGCGGGCACCGCCGACGATCCCGCGCGGGTCATCAACATCGGCAGCATCGCCGCCATCCACATCCCTCAGCGGCCCAACTACTCGTACTCCAGCAGCAAGGCCGCGCTGCACCAGCTCACCAGAGTGCTCGCCAAGGAACTGGGGCCGCAGCACGTCACCGTGAACGCCGTGGCCCCGGGACCGTTCCCGTCGACGATGATGGCCGCAACCCTCGACGAGTTCGGCGAGGCGATCGCGGCGGCGGCCCCACTGCGCCGGATCGGCCGCGACGACGACATGGCGGGTGTCGCCGTGTTCCTCGCCAGCCGGGCAGGCGCCTATCTGACAGGCACCGTGATCCCCGTCGACGGCGGCATCGCCACCACCGCATAGGCCGCCCAAGAGCACCCTTGTCCTGGACGCCCTCTGAGGGAAAGCGCAGGGTGAGTGCGAGTCCGTTCTCCGGGCCGGGGCGCGCCGTCAGGGAAAGCGTGGTGGGCTTGGGCGATCGAGGCGGCGATGGAGAGTCACAGGCCGTGGCCGGTGGTCGCGGTGCGGTCCCCGTCAAGTCGGCGGAAGGGTTGCTGTGGGGCTGTCACCAGCCGTCGCGTACCCGTCCGAGCAAGTCCTGCAAGGTGTCCACCGCCGTGTCGGGTTCGGCCACCCCGGCCAACGATGACAGCTCCGTCATCTGCTGGGCCTCCTACGGATCCGACCTGACCGAAGCCATCCGCAGTCTCTGAACGTCCTGTCGTATGCTCAGCCGCTTTCGCAGCAGGCCCTGGAAATTCTCCCGTCTGCAAAAGTCGTCTCCGTCGCACAGCACAGCGTGCACGCGGACTGTCGGATTGCCGGAGGGCGGCAGGGTTCTGAGAGGTGTTGGTGCCGGGAAGGTCGCTTCATCTTCAGCTGTCTGCTGCGTACCGTTAAATGACCGTCGGCGATCGGCAGCGGAGCGTGGACCGTGCTGAACGGTCCTGAGCGAACAGGGGGGTGACGATGGTCTACCTGTTATTGGCTGTGACGGCAGTCGTGTCCATTGGGGTGGCCGCCGTGGTGGTGCTGGTGCGTCGGCAGCGGCGCCGGATGGGTTTCAGCTCGGAAGCGCGGCGCATCGAAGCGGCCGCCACGGCCGGCATCCGCGATGCACGCCGCCAGGCTCATGCCCAGCAGTACTTCAACGACGCCGGCGGCCTCAGTGCCGTGCGGGACCGTGACTCGGCCTGCTGACGGGTCAGGAGAACCGGCCCGGGCCCTTCGGGTACTGCATGATGATGGAGCGCGCGAGGTCGACGACGGGCAGTTGCTGCGCCTGGGCCATGGTCCGCAGCCACACGAGTGCCTCGCTGATGCTGATGTCCTGCGTCTGGGCGACGACACCGACGGCGATGTTGATGTCGTCCTTGTCGGCGGCGGCCCTGACCTCCTCAACGATTTCGCCGTCCATGTCGGCGAGCAGTACCGCCGTCGTGATCTCCGCGAACGACTGCGCACCGGGAGGGGGCCCCGCAGGTTCGCCGGTGCGGTGCCTGCGGTAGAGGGTGAAGGTGCCGAGCGTGGCGGTGGCGGTGCGCAAGGGGTAGGCGAAGACCGCTCCGACATCGATGCCGACCGCGGCGTCGGTGAACAGCGGCCACGCGGCACCGGATCCCTGCAGATCGGGCACCGCAACGTGTTCGCCGGTGTCGAACGCGGTCAGGGAAGGTCCATCGCCGGTGATGTACTGCATTTCCTCGGCACGCTGAGCCCATGGGGAGCTGACCGCAAGCTGGTATCTCTGGGGCCCGCCGCCGTACAGGGTGATCGCGGCGGCATCGACCGCGGGAAGCTCCTGCACCGCGGCCGCGCACACCGCGGTGGCGCAGCCGCCGGAACGGGCCCGGCGGGCGGCATGGAGGATCCCGTGCCACAGCACGTCGCGCCGGGCGACGTCCGCGTACGCTACGGCGCTGGCACCTGCGAGGTCGCCCGGAACCGCCCTCCCGGCAGCCACCGCGCGGGCGGCACGCTCGTAGCGGCTGAGGGCCAGCATCGCGCGGCGCAGCAACACGGGCGGCCGCCGTACCGTTTCCGCCGCGTCGGCGCCACGTGCGCGGTGCAGGATCTCGCGCACCGCGGTCACGTCCTCGACGTGGTGCAGCGCGCCGACGACGCGGCCGTCGGGGTCGGTCAGGGGCGAGTTGACCGGGCTCCAGTGCCTGCGGTGGAAGACACCGGCCGCGTCGGCGTCGGGGATGTCGTAGCGCTGGATCCCCATGTCGTCGCTCACCCCGCCGCGCAGGACCCGCTCCAGCGAAGCGGTGAGGTTGCGCACCCCGGTCGCCGTGGCGTCTTTGGGATCGTCCGGGAACGCGTCGAACATGAACGCGCCGATCAGGTCGTCCCGCATCCGTCCCGTGGCGCGCAAGTAAGCGGCGTTGACGCCCCTGATACGGAAATCCCTGTCGAGAACCACGTACGGGGCCGTGGTCACCTCGAACAGTGGGCTGCCTGATGCGGCCCGCAGTACCTCATGCACCGACACCTACCTCCCTGCCCCGGGAACCACATACGTGCCTGCGGTCCAGCCTAGTCCTCACCTCAGGCCCTGGCAGACGTTGTTGTGCGGCCCCGTGAGAACCCGCGCTGCGGGCGGCGCAGCCCCGCGCAGGGCTGCTTTCGACCTTTTCAGGGCGGCGGGATGTCGTTGGGGTCCAGGTGGAGTCGGCGGGCGAGTACGTCGCGGGCGACGTCGAGCAGGGGGCGGCCGTGGCTGAAGGCGTGGCCGCGCAGTCGGATCAGTGCGGTGTCGCCGTCGATGTCGAGTTGGGCGGCGAGCATGCCGGTCGCCTGATGGACTTCGGCGAAGTGCAGACCGGGTTCGTCCAGCAGGGCTTTCTGGGCCGGGTCAGGGTGGGTGACGGTGGTGACGACGATCTGGGCGAGGGTGTCGACGAGGCCGAAGGCGTTGGTGAGCTGGTCGGTGTCCATGGGACCGGGGCGGGTGCGGTGGCCGGTGAGCACGCCGAGTGCGTTGACCCCGATGCGCAGAGGGAAGGAGAACACGGCATGCACGTCGAGTGCTTCGATGGCGGCGGGCAGCCCGGGCCAGCGGTCGGCGGTGAGCCCGCCGATGTCGGGGAGCAGCAGCAGGGTTCCGTGGTAGGCGGCGTCCAGGCTGGGTCCCTGGCCCTGGACCTGTTGCAGGTCCTCCAGTGCGACGGTGCGTTCGCCGTGGGACTGGACGAGTTCGGCCGGCCGGTCGGTGGGTGACAGGAGCAGGCCCAGTCCGTCCAGGCCCAGCATGTCGGTGCAGGCGCCCAGCGGCAGGGGTGCCATGCCGGGGCCCATGTGGGTGCCAAGGGCGCTCAGGTAGGCCCTCATCAACGGGTGGATCACCGCTGCGGCCCCCTTCTGGGCGTGATGCGGGCCGTCCAGGAATCGCTCCTCCCATCACACCCCAGGAGTTCGCGGAGCTGCCGCTTCACCGGACGTGCCGGTCGAAGAGAGCCGGATCGGCCGTGCCCTGCATCACCTGGCGGGCGAGATCCGTGAGCCGCGTACGGCGGCTGCGCGCATGGCGGCGCAGGTGAGCAAAAGCCTGTTCGACATCGGTGCCGAGCCGCTGCGCGAGATAGCCCTTGGCCTGCTCGACGACGACGCGGCTGTCCAGGGCGCTCTGTAATTGTGCGCTCACAGTCATCCGTTCGCTCACGACCCGCTGCTGCAGGATCCCGACGGTGGCCGTGTCGGCCAGCGCCTGTCCCAGGCGCAGATGGGAGGCGTTCAAGGGACCGGGCTGTTCCCGGAAGAGATCCAGCGATCCGATCACCTGGTCGTGCAGGCGCAAGGGGCAGGAGGCCACCGAGGCGAAGCCGGCTTCAACGGCCCGTGGCACGAATCGGGGCCAGCGCTCTGTGGCCTCCGCCGTGGTCAGGGAGACACCGGGGACCAGCTGCTTGCTGTGGAAGCAGTCCCAGCAGGGGCCCTCCCCCGCTTCGACGCTGACTGTCCCCAGACGACGGGTGCGCTCGTCGGTGGCCGCCACATCCACCAGCCGACCGCCGGGAGTGGCGAGCAGGACCCCTGCCGCCGTCACGTCCAGCAGTTGTACGCAGTGCTCGGCGAGCGTGTAGAGGAAACCGATGACGTCGAAATCCTGTACGAGGATGTCGGCGAGGTCGACGAAGACCGCCTCCAACTGCTCCTCACGCGGCAGCTCGATCATGTCCCGCCCGTCTTGAAGTATGGTCCGAAAACCTTCCCACAGGCTATGGACTCCTGCCACCAACACGTTCGTGTTCGGCGCAGGCCTCCGGCCGGGGTCAGCGGCGTACACGTGCACGAGCCGAGGGCGACGTGAACAGGATGTGGCCGGCGCACACTTCCGAAAGTGATCCCTGCCGGAAAGCCCATCGGGTGGTCCGGCCATCCCCCTTCGTGAACGGCTGTTCGCGGTAGCGTGAATAAGAGTTCCGTGGATGTCCACAGTCCACAGTCCACAGTCCACAGCACTGTGCGCATGCGTCTGATGCCGGTGCGCGGCGATTTTCAGGGAGGGACGGCTGTTTTTCGCCCCGCGTTGCGGTCCACAGATGCAACACGCGGGTGCGGCACGGGGATCAGACGTGATGCGCCCGCAGAGGAAAGGGTGGCGTTGTGGCTGTCATGCCGGGAGTGCCGCGTGAGGAGCGGCTCGCTGTCGCGTTCGTCGAACTCTCCGACACCCTGGTACGGGATTTCGATGTGATCAGTTTCCTGTACACGGTCACCGAGCACTGTGTGGACCTGCTGGACGTGGCGGCGGCCGGAGTGCTGCTGGGGATGCCGCAGGGCCAGGTCGTGGAAGCTGCCGCCTCCGACGACCGCACCCGCGCCCTGGAGCTGTCCGGAGTCGAAGGGGACGAGGGCCCCTGCCGGGACTGCTACCACGACCGCGCCCCGGTCTCCGATGTCCGGCTGGACACCGAAGCCGCCGACCGGCGCTGGCCGCGCTTCGCGCCGCGCGCCCGGCAGTTGGCTTCACCTCGGTGGTC
>NZ_JBHWZP010000069.1:0-34215 GCF_042728395.1 Streptomyces sp. NPDC060205 | reverse complement strand
CCACAATCCGGAGATCGTGGCGGGCCCGCGGGCGTCCGAACCACTGACTGCTGCCGGCGCTGCTGACCGCTGTCCGCACTGACAGTTGTCGGCCTAGCGCTTCTCGAACTCCACCGGTACGACGTTGCGGAGCCGGGTGCAACGGGGACAACGGATCAACCGGCCAGGACCGAGCCGATCGGCCTGCTGCATCGGAAGTGATGCGGTGCTGAATACGTGCCCCTCGGCACAACGGACGACGGTGCTGCGTTCCATCAAGTCCTCAGAGTCCCTTCCCCAAGAGCCGCGTCTGACTGAAGAGGACGCCACATTACGGGATGAAAGGGACGGCCTTCCAGGCGGCACTCCGATCCCGCCCGACCCCTCTCCAGCTCCTCCACCGTACGCCTCAACTCCTGCGCCTCGCAGCCCCGTCCACCCCCCCGAAACGCCCCCGGGCCCCACGGCTTCAGCGCCGGGGGCCTGGCATGAGGTATGGTGAATCCGCGTTTCCGACCCGGCACGACAACCCGTATCCGGCGTCTTACGCGGGTGTAGTTTAGTGGTAGAACATCAGCTTCCCAAGCTGAGAGTGCGAGTTCGATTCTCGTCACCCGCTCCATGCAGAGCCCCCAGGCCGACGGCCCGGGGGTTTCTTGTTGTCCGGATGGAGGGAGAACCGGGCGCGAGCGCATGTCCCCCGGTGTGGCGCTCCGCCCGCTCGGGGCGCCTGCGATTCGTCACGCTCCAGCGCCTCGCGCCCACGGCGATCCCCCGCTCGACCGTCTCGGGACGACCTCGCACGATCGACCTTGCCGGGCCTCATCGACCGGACCAGCCACACCTACACGGTCAGAGCAGAAGGGCGCCCGTACGCTGACCGCATGAAGCGGTTGATCGTCGCAGCAGGAGGGGAGGGCGACGCTGTCGCCGCCGCCATGCTTCACGCCGCCCTCTACGGCGACGAGGACCGGGCGGTGATCCTCACGTACGCGTGGGACCTCCTGCTCGTCGATCCAGTGCCGGGCCCGCGGGGACCGGACAACTTCACCGGCCTCGAACAGCTCACCCCAGCAGTCTGGACGGTGCCGGCGAACGCCCGCCCGATCCCACCAGCGGGGTCCACACTCCCGCGGCTCGCGGCAGAGCTCCCGCACACGTTCGCGCTGATCGACCCGCATCACGGTGTCGAGGGCGTCACGCGCCAGCTCGAAGAGTCGATCGACCACTTGTCGCCGGAGTCGATCGACCTGCTCGACGTGGGCGGCGACATCCTCGCGCGAGGCGACGAGCCGACGCTGAAGAGCCCGCTTGCCGATGCCCTCACGCTCGCAGCGTGCTGCCAGGTGAACGCGCCTGTCCGGTTGCTGGTTGCCGGTCCAGGTCTCGACGGCGAACTGCCGGTCGATGACGTGCGCGCCCTACTCGGCGCCCGTATCCACACCTTCACCGCGGCGGATGTGGAGTCGGTCAGCTCGGTCCTGGAGTGGCACCCGTCAGAGGCAACCGGAATGCTGGCCGCCACCGCCCGAGGCGTACGCGGCACCTGCGAGGTACGAGACGCAGGCCTCCCCATCGCGCTCACGGACGAGGGCCCGACCGTCCACGAGGTCGACCTGGACGAGGCGGTCACCCGCAATCAGCTGGCTCGCGCCATCATGGCGACCGAGACTTTGGACGAGGTCGAGGCGCACAGCCGGGAGACCTGCGGCTACTCGGAGATCGATTACGAGCGCAACAAAGCGGCATGGCTCAAGGACCAGCCGCATGCGGAGCTGGTCCCGCAGACCGTCTTGGCTCAACTCGACGAGTTCGAGGCGGAGGCCCGGCGCCGCGGAGTCACCCACACCACGTTCCGCCACCTCACCGAAGCCCTGAACCTCAACGGCTCCCAGCGCGAGGACCTGCGCCGACTCCTCATCAGCAACCGTCCAGAGCAGTGCTCCGCCCCTCTGTGGCAGATCTCATGACGCATGCAAGCGGCCCGTCGCCGGTCGGCCTGCCCGATCCCCACCACACGCTGACGAGTACCGACTGGACTGCACTGGAGCACGCTTACGGACCTGCCACGGATGCGCCTACGAGGCTGGTCGCGCTGTGGGACCGCGATCAAGGCGTGCGAACAGAGGCGCTGGAGTATCTGTACGGCACTCTGCACCACCAGAACACCCTCTACAGCGCAACGGTGGCCACGGCCCTCTACGTGGCCGCAGTCCTCGCGGACCCGCGAACGATCTGGAGTATCGACAAGAAACGCGGTTCCTTCCCCGGGCCCATGCGCGCCGAACTGCTGTACTGGATCGCTTCAGTCGCGAGCGAAGTCACCGACGAGGCGGCAAAGACAAGCCGACAGGTCGGCTTCCCCCTCGCCGACTACCCGCCGGCCCTAGGCATCCTTGAGATACGCCCACTGCTGTTCACCGCAGCGCACGACGCGACGCACGATTCAGATCGCCACGTACGCGAAGCAGCGATCGCAGCCTGCATCCCCCTCCTCGACGATCCACAACTACTCCACCACCGGCGCGCCCTGGCGCCCTCGATCCGCGAAGTGCTGGGCACGAGCGACCTGTGGCAGCACCGCGAACGAGCCATCGATGCGCTGGACGCATGGGGCGAAGACTCCTCAGGACTCGAAGGCCAACGAAACCCCTTCGAATTCTGCGACACCGACCTACCGCCCGCCGACTCATCACCGTGGGAACACACCCCCAGCTCCGACGGATACAGCGAGAAGCCACCGTTCTAACTGTGGGTGCCTCGGTCACTCATCCGCCGCCAGCCTGCAAAGCACCAACCGAGGCAAAGCAAGCCCCAGCAGTCCGACCGAGTTACAACTTCCTCTACGGGTTCAAGCCCCGGCTCCGCCGCGGGCGCCGCTCCTGCCTTCGGCCCGCTCCGCCCGCGCTGCGCCGACGCGCGCCCACACGTGGATAGGGCCGGAGGCCATTAGGCGAACACCGCATAGAGCGGCCCGTGGTCAAGGCAATGCCTCCGGCGGGGGATCGGCCGGCACCGGGATGGAGGGGGCGCCGTCGCCGACTGCGGGCCCGTAGTGGCGTGCGCGGGGAGCTCCCATCCCGTCCACCGCCGACCCAGGCAGAGCCAACCGGACGCGGCCCAGGGCGTCCAGGTCGTTCGTACAGTGGCGCGCTCCACCTCGACGCCCTGAACCACGCCCGCTCCACCGTGTGTGGGTCGACGGCGGACGGGATGGGGGCTGGGGAAATTGGTGGGTTGAGGAGGATATTCCGCCTCGGAAGGGAATCGCGTCAGAAGTCTGGGTCTAGGTTTGGCCTGTGAACCACAGCCTTCCCAACGTCGAGACGCTTCACGAGCCTGACTTGCCGCCCTACCAGGTGGTCCTGGCGGAGACTGACTGGGATTCGCTCCAGACGGCTTTCGGGAGCGGTGAGGACCTTCCCAGGGTTCTGGCACGGCTGTTGGAGCCCGATCCCAAGGTTCAGGTTTCCGCTTTGTCGGAGCTAGGTGAGCTGGTCGGCCACCAGAACACCATCTACGAGGCCACCACCCCCGTCGCCATGTATGTTGCCGGCATCCTCGCCCACCCGTCGGCCATGACCCTCCGGCCCCATCGCAACGTCCCCATCCGCGCGACGCTGTTGAACTGGTTGGTTTCCACGGCCTACGACGCCTCCGATGAGATTGTGGGCCGCACGGAGCAGTACTTCCCCGGCTTTCTCACCCCCGGCACCATCGTGGCGGCCTTCCGGGATCTGCGCCCGATGCTTTATCGAGCCGTCGCGCCCTTCCTCCTAGACAGCCACGAGGACGTGCGCGAAGCCGCCGTTGTCGCCGCGCTCATCCTCGCCGAGCACCCCGCGCTCGCCGAGCACCGCGATCACCTCGCCGTGCAAGCGCGCGCCATCCTGGACACCGGCAGCGACAACCCCAACCGGCTTGTTGCCCGGAAGGCACTCGAAGCATGGGGCCACGACGTCCCCAACCCTGAGCCTTTCCGGGAGGAGCCCTGGGACTGGGGGCCACATAGCGACGGCCGCGGCGATCTCGAACCTCCCTTCTGACCGATACGCGCACGGCCCACCGGCGGACCACTGCGGCAGGTGAGAGCTACAAGAAGCGGCTCACGCGGTGGCCGTACGAGCGTGGCGTGCGCTATCGGTGTCCTGAGTAGTTCCCACCGGACCACGGCTGTACAGCAGAGAAGTACAGCAACTCCAGCAACCGGCAGTGCCCCACACTGGCCCCATGGGCTTCCCGGCAGCCTGTATGACCTCCAATAACCGATTTCTACAGAGCTACGGATCAGAAGGTCGCGCCACCCACGAGGCGGCTCGGCAACAGGCCGGGCCGTCTCAGTTTCCGTCTCATTCAGCGCCGTTCGCGGCCGTTCAGACGAGACCGAAGCCCGTAGCCGCTCCAGCAACCGGCCGTCCATGAACGCAGGTGAACGGCCCCGTCCGAGGCCTCTAGGACCACCACCACAGTTGGAAAGCGTGTTGGCGGTGGGAGTTTCAGCGGGGCTCTGGTCACAGAGGACCCGGTTGGGTCTGCCGGACGCCGGTGCACGCCACCAGCGTGCTGCCATCCTCGTCGAGAAACAGCATGAAGATCCAAGATCCGTCGGCAGTTCTGATCTGACCCAGTCGAACCGGCCGGCCGTATAGGTCGAGGCGTTGCACGGCCCGCGCTAAGCCGGAAGTCTCGATGCCTTTCCGCAGAGTGTGACGGTGTCGGCGCCCGTAGACCGTCGCGAGCGACTTGGCCGACGTTGTTCCGTCCCAGACAACATGAGAAGCGCCAGCACGGAGAGCAGACAGAGCGGCCGACGACGTGTCGTCCCCACCGTTCAGCAGCCGTTCAAACTGTTCCCGCTCCATGACGTCACCCCCATCAGGATCCTGCTGTACAGCCATCAAGTGCGGCATCCTATGCGCCCGACACGAGCTCTCACGGTCCTTGCCGCAGCGTGTATGACCTCCAAGTGCTACGGATCAGGAGCTTCTGACATCCACGGCTGACATCAACGACACCCGACGGGAGCGTACGTCAACGCCCCTGTCCGGCCGTCGCGCCAGTCGACGAAGGCTGCCGAAGCGGGTCCGGATCGAACTCCTGTAGCGGGTGTCAGATCTTTTCTCGCTGTCACGGCATCACATGCAAGTCGGCCCGACGGCTACCGAGTCTTAAACTCGACCTTCCCGGTGCTCATTCGGAAGTTCCCATTCGAGTACAGCGTCGGTCGTGCCTCAACATGGTTTCCGCTGTACTTCTCAACCTGTCGGATCTGGGCGCCGCCGGGCGCAGTAAAGTCGATCAAGGCGATAGCAACCCAATAGGACAAGTTTCGATTGTTGAACAGTGGCACCGTCACTGTGGAGCCCCGCCCGTCAGTGACTACCACCCGAGCACCGTACGACTTGAACGATCCGGTCCCGTTTTCCACTGCGCTATAAGCGCAGAGAAGGACATATCCCTGAAGGTCTGGACGACGGATGGTGATCGTCTCGCGACCCGGAACTTTAGAGTCCCCATCCAAAGCGATATAGGGCGGCACGACAGTCGATCCGAGCTGCCGGTAATAGACGACCTGATCCGACTTGTTCGGGCGCTTGCCCGGTAGCGTGACCGCATCTCCAGGAACATAGAGGGCGTACAGGTCGAGGTCAGCGCCGGCCTGTCTCCGGGCCGCGCTCCCACCGTTCCACTCAAGTGAGGCTGTCACGATGAGGCTCGGGTCATCCTTGCGCATGTCGATGGTCGCTTGTCCGGCCTTGGTGAGGGCGACTTTGCCCAGCGGGATGAGGGGACGAGGCGGCGTCATGGGTGGGGCTGGCTGCATGTGTTGGCGCTGTGCGGGCGGTACAGCGGAAACTTGTCCTGCGCTGGGTCCTGGGTCATCTACAACGATGCCGAAGTCCGAGGCGAGACCGGCCAGCCCTGTGTCCCATCCTTGACCCACGGCTCTTGCCTTCCACCCGCCCGACCGCCGGTAGAGCTCGATGAGAAGGGCTACCGTCTCGTGGTGCACGAGCGGCGGCGGTTCGAAGGTGATCCGCGCACTTCCGCACTCAACGACCGCTTGGGGGGTGTTGCTCGCATCGAAGTGAGTTGCCGTCAGCTCAGGGTCGATGCTGGCCACAACGACGATGCGGTCTACTGCCGCGGGGATCGCGGCCAGGTCCGCGACAATCGTCTGCCCGCGCAGTTCGACCTTGTCCTGTGACGCGTGGTTGTAGAAGACCAAATCGTCATCGCTCCGCACCTTGCCGTCCTGGCCTAGCAGGACGGCAGACACGTCGATGCCTGTAGTCAGGGAGTTGAGGGTGACGCGGCACACCGCTGCGGGCAAGGCAGCGTTACCGCCTTTGGTAAGAGTCATGGTCATGTGTGGCCTCTCACGATGATTCGCACATACTCGTCACCCGCTCCATGAAGGAGGCCCAGGTCATCGACCCGGGCCTTTTTGCCGCCTTCGCACTCGCCGCGCGCCTGGCCTGATTCGCGCCAGGTCGCTAATCGCGCCGACTCTGCGAGGCGCCTCGGCTCAGACCTTCTCCGGACTCAGGCGCGGATGCTCGGCAGTGAGCAGCCCGATGTCTTCCACGTCCGAA
Organism: Streptomyces sp. NPDC060205; assembly: GCF_042728395.1. NCBI lineage: Bacteria > Bacillati > Actinomycetota > Actinomycetes > Kitasatosporales > Streptomycetaceae > Streptomyces > Streptomyces sp. NPDC060205. Next base: position 27,640 of record NZ_JBHWZP010000069.1, on the reverse strand, counting down.
GTCAGGATCGTCACCCGGCCGGGATGCTGCAGGGCAGTCGCGCACAACATGGCGTCGATGGCGTACTTGTGGCCGTGCAGCCCCGCTGCACGCAGCAGAGCGGCAGCGGATTGTGCAACGGTTTGGGTCACCGGCTCGACGCTCAGGCGGGACAGGGTCCACTTCAGTGCGGCGTCGTTGATCTTCGGGTGGATCACCTCAACCAGCACGGCGGCTGAGGTGATCACTGGCAGGTCCGCGTCTCGGGCCGCCGTCAGCCACTCATGGATCTCTCGATCCCGCTGTACGGCCCTTGCCAGACCCTCGCTGTCCAGGACCAAAGCACCGCTCACGCGGCAGCCCCAGCGTCCGAGGCGCCTCCGACCAGCCGGGCGCGCTTCGCCGCCACGGCCTCGGGGTCGGCCGGGCCGTGCACTGTGTCGAAGTCCGCGATCAGCTCGTCAAGGTTGTCTCGCTCGATCTGTCGCTGGGCGGCCTTCTCCAGGTAGGCCGAGACACCTCGCTTACCGACCCGCTCACGGATCGCATGCAGGGTTCCGGCGGTCAGAGTGACGGAGATGCCACTGGTGGGGCCGTCGCCGGGCGGGAAGTCAACTTCGTCATCAGTCACCCTGCGAGTATGCCATTAGATATGGCATAGCGTGTGGCGGGTGCACGGAATCTCGACGGGTGGCGCAGGGATCGAACCCGGTCTCCTGTACAGGTCGAGCCCAAGCAAGGCTGTCCCTGACGGCGCCGGCCTCACTCTCGCGAGATTCCGTGCCCTCCGCGTGTCCGTAAGCGCGGAGAACCACGGTCAACAGCGGTGTGATCCGCCCCGCCCGACCACCGCTAGGTTCAGCTATCTGTACTGGTCAGAGGTGCAGAGCCCGCCCATGTCCCGCAGCTTCCCAAGCTGAGAGTGCGAGTTCGATTCTCGTCACCCGCTCCACGCAGAACCTTGTGCTCGGTCAGGTCGGACGCGTGTCGGGCGATGGTGCCGTAGTCGGCGTCGTCGTGGAGTACAGCCAAGCCCAACGCCCCGCGTTCTTCGGCACCGCGGCATCGGGATAGAGGTCGGAGAACATTTCCGCGATCTCGCCGTACTCGCGGCTGGTGCGGGCGCTGTACAGGAACTCGGCCCGTAGCACGAAGCAGGACGCGATGGCGCCGGCATCGATCGCGTCGTACCAGGCCGATCAATTGCAGTTTTGGATCGCGGAGCAGCCGGACCAGGCCGGACGTGTCGAGCAGATAGATCACCGGCTGTGCTTCTCCGCCCTCTGCAGACGCTCGGCGTCCTCGACGGCACCCCACTCACGCGCTTGCTCGAAGTGACGGCTTATGCGTGCCGCACGCTCCTGCTGCTCGGCGTAGGAGTTCAGCGCGAGATTGACCGCCTCCTTGGTGATGTACATAGAAAAGTACGTCACCAGCGTTTATGGGGCCGCTCTCAGGCTCCGGTGCTACACCCGGTCCTGGAACACGCAGTTCCATGCGTGGGTGCCCGCGACCGTGCCGTCTGCTCGTACCGCCTGCAGTGTGTAGAAGTGTGTCGTTCCCCGTGCCGCGCCGGTGTCCGTGTAGGACTCGGTCTTCGGTGGCAGCAAGCCCTCGTGCAGGGGCTCGTACGTCTTCGTCGTGGGGTTCCAGCGGGTGATGCGGTAGCCCGTCACCGTGTCGCAGTCGGTTGTCCTGGTGCATCTCCAGCCGACGGACGGGCCGTCCTCGGTGAGGCCGCCGATCACGGTTCCGTTGGATGTGGGGCCGAGTTCCCAGTTGCGGGTGGCCGGCACGGACGGTCGGACGTCCAGTTCGGTGGCCTCGACGGGAGTGACCCTCGGGTCGGTCGGGGGCAGCGCGTTGTCCCAGCGGTCCCTGGCGACGATCGCGTACACGTGTGTCTCGCCGTCCGGCAGGTCGCCGCAGAGGACCGCGAGCGGGTCGCTCGTGCCCTCGCGGCAGTCGGCGGTCCCGAGCCACTTGACCGTGCCGTCGGGCTGCCGGGTGCCCGTCCAGGCCGCGTAGCGTTCCACGTCGTCCTCGGGGGAGGCCGTCCAGTTCAGCAGGATGCCGTCGGCGCGCGGGGTGGCCCGCACGCCGGTGACCGGTCCGGGTGCGACGCGGTCACCGGTGCGGACGACGTGCGGGGCGGACAGGGCCGACTCGTTGCCGGCCGGGTCGACCGCCGCGACCGCGTACGTCACGTACGTGCCCGCGGGCATGTCCACGTCCTCGCAGATGCCGCCGGAGTTGGTCTCGTCGCTCTCCTCGGCGCAGGTCACGCGGGTGAGCGCGGCCGGGTCGAGGGTCTTGCCGGGCGAGCGGTAGACGCGGTACGTACCGCCGTTGGAGAAGTCCTCGTCGAAGCCGTCGGGCTGCTTCCAGTACACCTCGGTGTGTCCGACGCGGGCGATGGCGGCGAGGGAGAAAGGGGGCTTCGGCGGTGTGCGGTCGATGCCGTCGCCGGTGACGGTGGTGTACGGCGACGGGTTGCCGAGCGCGTCGAGCGCGCGGACCCGGTAGTAACGGGCGGTGTTCACGGGCGCGTTGGTGCGGTACGTCGTCGCGGTCGTCGTACCCAGCAGCTCGAAGGGGCCGGTGGCCGTGGAGGCCGCGTGTATCTCGTACGTCGCGGCGTCGGCCGATCCATGCCAGGCCAGGTTCGCCCACCACGCGTCACCGGTGACCGTGAGAGCGGTCGGCGCCGCGGGGCCCGTACGGTCCACGCTCGCGACGGTGACGTCGGAACTGCCGGTCGACTCGCGGCCCGCCTTGTCGACGGCGCGGACCTCGTACAGGAAGGTCTGGCCCGTGGCGGGCGTCGCGTCCACGAAGGACAGGGAGGTGACCGGCGCCGTGCCGCTGACCTTCGCCCACGGGGCGGTGCCCAGCCGGCGGTACACGCGGTAACCGGCGAGGTCCATCTCCTTGTTCGCGGTCCAGCGCAGGGTCGTCCTCGTGGCGGCCTGGTCGTACGTGCCCTTGAATCCGGTCGGGGCGAGCGGTTTGACCGTGTCGACCGCGGCCTGCGTACGCGGGGCGTACGTGAACGTGGCCTGGGCGGCGCCCGTCCAGGCCACGTAGTCCACGCGGAGCGTGTGCTTGCCGGCCGGGACGGTCAGGTCGACGGTCTTGCGGGCGGTGGTGGAGACGTTCTTCCACAGGTTGATCTTCCGTACGCCGTCGACGTAGACGCGCATGCCGTCCTGTGTGGCGGCGGAGAACCGGAAGGGGCCACCGGAGCCGAAGTCCCGGGTGAGGGACCAGCGGACGGAGAAGTTGTCCTTGGGCAGCGTGACGCCGGGCGGGTCGCCGTGTCCGTAGTTCTCCGCGATGGCGGCGTCGCATGCGGTCAGCTTCGGGGTGCCGCTGAAGGCGGAGTTGCCGAAGTACTGCGCCTTCCAGAGGGGTGAGGCGCAGGTGACGGCCGCGGCGGCGGGGGCGGCGGTGAGCAGGCCGCCGGCGGTGACGAAGGAGGCCGTGGCGGCCACCGCGGTCAGCCGGGTACGAGTCAGCACGGGGAGTGGGGCCCTTTCCGGACCAGGGGACAGCAGGGGGACGGGTGTCGGGTCACCTGGGGTGAGTGACGCCTGTGTGACCTGCGAGGTGGGGGCATGGTTGCCCCCGGCCTGCGCCCTTTTCGCTGCCCTGCCTCGGCTGGTCGCGTACGCGCCCGGAACTGTGGCTTCCATCACAGCGGATGTGATCTTGGCCTGGTGAGATCACCGGATGCTCGGTTTCCTCATCCGTCTCCTGCCGTTCTGGATCCGTGAGCCTCTGCTCATCGTGATCGGTTCTGTGTTCGGCGTACGGATCATGTATCTCGCCGTCCACGACCACGACTGGGTCGCGGCGGGTATCGGCACGGCGTTTCTCGTGCTCGCAGCGGTAAGTGTCCACAGCGTGGTCCGGGCCCTGCGGGCGCGCCGGAATCCGAGCCCCGCCCCCTCCGCGGATGAGGAGGGGGATCCTCAGCCCCTAGCCGTCACTGGGCCGCTTCCCAGCCCGCCCGCACCGGAGAAGGAGCCCAACGCCTGGGGGCAGGCCGCTGCCGCCGTGGCCGTGTTCGGAGTGATCGCGGTCGTGCTGTGGGCGGCCCCGCGTTACATGCCGTCCACCGACAACGCCCCGCAGGCTCCCTCCTGTTCGGACGGGTCGTCCCACGAGGAGCTTCCGAAGGCCTACAGGGACTCGCCCAAGCCGGTGACCGGCCAGGAGCTGTGCACGGCGCTCAACCGGCCGGACCTGGCCGAACTCCTCGGCACACCGGGAGAGACCGCGACCTCCGTCTCCGGCACCAACAACACCGCTCCCCTGACGGACGAGAAGGTCGCCGCGCCGGAGGCGGCGGTCACGTTCGACACGTACACCGTGAATTTCTCGGCCACGTACAACAAGCTGTCGATCGACCAGTACGTGAAGCTGATGAAGTTCGGTGACGAGACGGACGTCAGGACGCTCACGGTGCTCGGCCGGCCCGCGGTCCTCTCCTCGGCCCACACCATGCAGTTCGAGATCGACCTCGGAGGCAGCGCATCCGGCGGGCCGGTCGAAGAAGGTCCCCTGGCCAGGTCGGTGACCGTGGCACTGGACCGTGCCGACCGGGGCGGCTACTGCGACATCAGCGTGTGGAGCACGTCCGGAACCCTCCCGAACGACAGCGTCCTCCTCGACATCGCCGAGAAGGTCCTTCCGAAGGTCTCGCCTGACCGGACCGCGTCAGAGCGGTAGATCGTCGGGCAGGACCCGGAACGCCTTGTGACGGCCCAGCGGACGTACTGCGCGGAAGTCGCGGCGGTCGAGGGTGAGGATCGCATCGGTGTCGTAGTCGGCGGCCAGGGCCACGTTCACCGCGTCGGCCAGGTCGAGGTCGAGACCGCTGTAGCGGATCCGAACGGATTGCGCGGCCCCCAAGTGGTGCTCCGTGATCTCCGGCATGATGACGCGCCCTCGGTTCAGCCAGCGCCGGAGGTCGTCGACCGCGCTGAGGGCAGCCTCGCGTCCCAGTTCACGCGTGGCGACATGATCGAGTTCGGCCAGCAGAAGCGGCGACATGACCAGGAGACCGGCCGCCATGATCGCCTCGTTCGCTCCCCTGTGATCCGGGTGGGCCGAGTCGAGTGCGGCCAGAAGGCCGGACGTATCGGCGATGACGATGATCACGCGACGGTCCCTGTGCCGCGGTCGGTCTCGCGACGGACGGCGTCGGCGACCGTGTCACGCACCTCGGCCCTGGACGACGTACGGCCCGGCCCCTCAAAGGTGCGCGAGAACAGGGGCTCGTCCCAGGCACGGTTCGCCATCGCCGCGAGGTGGATCCCCTGGCGGATGATCTCGGCCTCGCTTATGCCCCGACGCTTGGCCGCCTCCTTGATGATCGCCAGGTCCTCGGGATCGGCGTAGACGTTCGTGCGCTTCATGGACATGTACCAACAGTAGTCCATGTACCAGATTGGCACATAGCCTTGGTTCTCCTCGCGCGGCGACCGCGGCCGACGCTGCCGACCAGCCCGCGATCCGTTTGACTTGGCCGATCAGGCGTGAGGTGATGCGCTCACCGTGATTTTTTGGGGGGACATCCTGTGTCGTACGGGCCTGTGATGCTCGCCGGTGCCGATTCGCCGAGTGAGCACTTTCAGCTCGCCGCCCTCACTGCGATGGCCGCGGTCGTCTTCATCGGGCTGGGGCGGAGGCAACGCCGTACCGGGCGCAGTCTGATCGCTCCGGACGAAACGATGAGAGCGGGCGATCGCCTCGTCCAGGCGCCGCCGCCCAGTCGGGGCCATCGCACCGCCGGGTGCGCGTGGATCTGCGTCGGAGCCGTCTTCGTCCTGCCCGCGGTCTTCAACACCGTGGCGGCGATCCACCAGCTCATCGGCTGAGCGTCCGGAAAGCCAGGGCCGGTTGCATGGGGGACGGTGATGCCGGCGCGCCACGATCCCGACCGATCGGGTACGTGAGCCGGCAAAAGCACACACCCCGGCACGGCAAGTACCCTGCCGCGCATGGCGACTTCTCCAGATCACGTCGGCAGCAGAGAAGACCTCGCGTCCTTTGTCCGCTGCCTTCATCACGGCTGTGTCGAGGACGGCGACTCCTGGGAGAACGGCGACCTCGCCGGGTTCCTGGAGGCTCTGGCCGCTTGGATCGACGACGCGGACGGCTGGTACGGCAACGCCGGCCGCGAGATTCCCACCAATGGTGACTGGAGCTTCTTCGCGCGGGCTCTGCGAGCAGCGACCCTCTACGAGTAGTGCGTTACGTCCCCGCTCCCGCACGCCGGCTGTCGAAGTCGCGGCGGCTCAGCCAGACGTACGCCCCGAGGGCCGGCGAGGCCCGGGCCATGAGGTCCGCCGAGGTGAGCAGCAGCAGTGCCCCGCTCAGGTACGCCGCAAGGTGCTTCGCCGCTCGGCCCGGCAGTGTGCAGACAACAGCACAGTACGCGTGTCACAGCAGACCGGCCCGGGCCCGTCCGTCACGGCAATTCCGGCTGCCGGCCGCCCAGTTGTCCGTGAACCTCTGCGGGATTGTCCTTGATCCGTAACGGGGGCGTCCGGGCGGCTTTGTTCCTCGTACTGTTCTGGATGTCGCCGGGTGACCGGGGAGTTGGTGGGTAACTTCGGGGGAGCGGGGCGGATATGGCGCGGCACAGTGGCGGACGCGGCTGGCACGGCAAGGTGATCGGTGCGGCGCTCGGGGTGGCGCTGGCCGCCACCGGCGCCTCGGTGTGGACCGCGCAAGCCGGGATCGTGGAAGGTTCGTCGAAGCCGGCCGCCTCGGAGACCGCCGTCAAGCCGGTCGCGGAGACCATCGTGCACGCCTCCGACAAGGGCGCGCGCGGAGTCAACATCACCATCGACGACGGCCCCGACCCCGTGTGGACCCCGCAGATGCTCGACGTGCTGCGGGAGAACGGGGTGAAGGCCACCTTCTGCATGGTGGGTACGCAGGCCGAGGCCCACCCCGATCTCGTGAAGAAGGTCGTCGCGGCCGGCCACCGGCTCTGCGACCACTCCGTGTCGCACGACACCACCATGGACAAGCAGTCCCAGGCCTACCAGAAGCAGCAGATCCTCGACGCCGAGCGCATGATCATCAAGGCGTCCGGGGGCGTACGGCCCATGTACTACCGGGCGCCGGGCGGTGCGTTCACCCCGTACAGCCGCAAGCTGGCCGCCTCCCACGGGATGCGTCCGCTGGGCTGGAACGTGGACACCAAGGACTTCGAGGGTCCGAGCGCGGCCACCATGGTCGACACCGTCGAGCAGGAACTGCCCGACGGGCCGACGATCCTCTTCCACGACGCGGGCGGCGACCGCTCCCAGACCGTCGAGGCCCTGCGCCAGATCCTCCCCCAGCTCAAGGCGGAGGGCCACACCTTCGGGTTCCCTGTGCACTGATCATGTGCGCCGATCATCGTGCACCGATCATCGGGACTGGTCGCCGTGCGCCGACCGGTCCCCTTGACGGGCCGGAGCCCGTCAAGGGGAGTGACTTCAGCGCACGTCCACGTAGTCGCCCGTCGCGTTCGCCGCGGCCGTCGTCGACGTGGCGGTGAAGCTGTAGCGCCAGTAGCCGTCCGTGGACGCCTTGACCGTGGTCTTCAGGTTTCCGGAGCTGTCCGTGGTGACCGTCTTCACGGTCGTGTACGCGGACGTCCCCTTCTTGCGGAACTGCAGTTTCACCTTCTGGGCCGTGTAGCCGTGGTAGCCGCCGCGCGTCTCCCAGTCCACGCGGGACAGCTTGCCCGTGACGGTCAGGGTCTTGCCCTTGGTCACCGGCTCGGGAGCCGCGTTGGCCGTCAGCTTCGCGTCCCGCAGGACGGGCACGGTCTTGGCCGCGTGTACGTCGGCAAGGCCCTTGCCGTCCGCCGACTCCGCCCACGCCGCCACCTTCCACGTACCGGCGAACGCGTTGCGCCCGAGCGTCCAGCGCGGCTGGATGTACGCGAACTGCGTCGCACAGGTGGACGTGGTCGCGTCGGCCTTCGTGCAGGTCGCGGCCCAGGTGCCGTGGAGAACGGCGTCGGGGGTGTCGTACGAGCCCTTGTACAGGTACATGTCTCCGCCCGCGATCCCCGCGGGGTCGGTGGCGGTGAACTTCGCCGTGAACTCCTGCAGCGGCTGGTCGGTCAGCTCGACCGCCTTGCCCCCGTTGACCACGACGTTCGAGATGCGGGTCGCGCCCACGCTCTCGTCGCCCTGCGGGACCGGGCCCGCGAACGCCCGCGTGACGGTCCGGCGCAGAACGCCGCCCCGGTCGTCGGCGGCGGTGACGCGCAGCGAGACGAAGGAGGCCGTCGCGGGGACGTCGACCGTCGCCGAGCCGTCCGCCGCGAGGGCCGCGTCCGTCCAGGTCGCGCCGTCGTCCGTGGAGAAGGCGAGCCCGGTGACGCGGGTGTTCGCCTCCGCCGCGTCCGTGTTGCGGGTCGTCGCGCTCGTGTCGACCCGTACCGGACCGGCGCTCACGCGGCTGAGACCGTCCAGCCCGGCCACCTTCACCTGCGTGTCGATGAGCGGGAGTTCGCCGCTCTCCGTGTAGTCCGAGCGGAACGTCCACTCGCTGCGCACGTCCGTCGACAGCCGGGTGTACGAGGCCCTGCGGTGCGCCGTCTGGTCGAGGGTGTACGTCTTCTGCTGCGAGGGCAGCGCGGCCGACATCAGCGTGGCGTAGGCGTCGAGGCCGTCGGCCTGGGCGTAGGTGACACCGTCGGAGGAGCTGAGCCGGTACGAGTACGTCGCGCGGCCGTCGGTGCCCCGGTGGCCGGCCGTGTCGCCGAAGGTGTGCGGCTCGTACAGCCAGGCCTTGCCGGAGGTGCGCTGCGAGCCGCCCCACTCCCGGCGGACCGGCTGCGCGGGCGCCCCGCCCACGGTCTCGCCCGTGCCCGTCCCGGCGGACAGCGTGCGGTCCGGGAGGTCGAGGGTCGTCCCGTCGCCGCCGTAGGAGAACAGGCGGCCGTAGGTGACGCCCGGAGTGGCGTACTCGGTGAACGAGCCGGCCGTCGGCACCGCGGAGCCGATGTAGACGCCCGTCCACTCGCCGAAGTCGGGGACGCTCTGCAGGGCGGCCGTCGTCCGCGTGCCCGGGGCGGCGACCTGGGTGACGGTCTTCGCCAGGGACGACGTACGGACCGTCTTGACGGGTGTGGCGGGCACGGTGGTGGTGAAACTGTGCGTGAGGTCGTAGCGGTAGGGGCTGGGCGTGTTCGCGGAGGCGCCGGCCTTGCCGAGCAGCTCGTGCAGGCGCAGCGAGACACCGCTCACCGAGAACGGGGTGACGTACACCTTGTCGGCCGCCGAGCCCGCGAAGCCGGCCAGGCCGCCGCCCGGGACACTGATCCACACGGCGGACGCCTCACGGGTGGCCGTGGTGTCGTCGGTGCGGATCGCGGTCTCCTTGGCCGCGCGCTGGTCGAAGCTGACGGTCTTCGCCGCCGAACCGACCGTGAAGCTGCTGGTGAGCAGGTAGCTCGGCGCAAGCCAGTCGTTGTGCAGCGCGACCGAGAAGTAGTCGCCCGGCGGCAGCTTCACCGTGGACGTGTCGCTCGTGGGGGAGTCCTTGACCTCGTACGCGGTCCAGGTCTTGCGGTCCCAGACGTAGAACGACTTGGACGTCACGTCGGCGTGCGTGATGGTCAGCTTGACCGTGTACGTCGCGGCAGCCGCCTTCGCCGTGGTGGTGGCAGCAGTTGTGGTGGCGGCCGTCGTGGCGGCCCGCCGGGTGTCACCGGTTTTCGCCGGCAGCGGGAGCGTCGCGGTCGTACCGTCGGAGGCCGGCTGCCCGGCCGGCCGCACGGACACCGTGCCGTTCAGTGACGCCACGGAGTAACGGGATCCCCGAGTCCCGCCCTGCGGGCCCGCCGTCACCCGGACGTTGCGTCCGTCGACGAGTTCGACGCGGCCGTCGTCACCCAGCTCGGCACTCCGTCCGGCACTCTGCCCGGCACTCCGTCCGGTGCGGAGTTCACCGCCCGTGCCCTCGTTCGGCGCCGGCGAGACCACTCCCACCGTGGCCCGCCCACCGTCCGACCCCGACCCCGACCCCGACCCCGAAGCCGTCGCGGTCGCGGTCGCGGTCGCGGTCGCGGTCGCCGCGAGCGTCGGCGTGGGTGCGAGCAGCGCCGAGGCGGTCAGCGCCGCCCCGCACAGCCCCGCCGCCGCGCATCTTCGAAACCGCCGCGCGTGAAAAACGGACATCAATTGCCCCCCTGATGTTCCCACTTGACTGTCCCCTGGGACCGCCCCCGGCACAGCTGTCACGGGCGACGGTCAGCACACTCTAAATGGTGCTGCGGCGGCGTTCCGTCCGGCGTTCCAGGCAGGTCAAGTTTCCGCAGGTCAGGGCCCGTTTGAGTATTCCAGCGTCCCGTAATTCCCGGTGGAGTGGCGGATGGGACGGCGGGCGGCACAAGGTGGTGTCGTTCCCAGCACGGCGCTTCGCCGCGGGCCACCCGCCGAGCATCACTCGCCGCGAGCCACCCGCCGAGGCGCACACTCGCCGCGGGCCACCCGCCGAGTGCGTGCCACCCACCTGATGTGCAGAGAAAGCAGTCCACTCATGCGTAAGAGCACGCGTTCCTTCTCCCGTACCGCCGCCTCCTCGCTGGCCGTCGCCGCCCTCGCGCTCGTCGGGTTCCAGGCGACCGGGCAGGCCGCCTCCGCCGCTTCCACGGCCGCGGGCGCCAAGGCGTCCTCGATCGCCACCTGCACGACGGCGAACACCCAGGTGACGGTCAGCACGGTGTCCCGGCCCATCAACCACCTGCTGCTGAAGGCCACCAACACGGGCGCCAAGCCGTGCTACGCCTACAGTGCCCCCTTCCTGCGGGCCGGCGCCGACGCCCAGGCCCCGCTGCAGTGGGTCGAGGACAGCACTCCGCAGTCCGTGCTGATGCTGGAGCCCGGCCAGTCCGCGTACGCCGGCGTCCTGACGTACTCCCCCGACGGTGAGGGCGGCAGCCAGGTGAAGAACCTCGGCGTGATCCTCACCGACAGGACGGGCCACGCGACCGCCACGGAGAAGACCCTGCGGCTGCCGGGCGGCGGTGTCTTCTTCAACAGCTCCGCCGCCGTCACGTACTGGCAGGACAACGCGGCGGACGCCCTCGTCTGGTAGCCCGGGGCTCCCGGCCGGGACCGCCGCGGACCCGGCCGCGCGACCACACCACACCTCTCATCACGTCACCTCACCTCACCCAAGGGAACTTCATGTCTGGCAACCGTCGCAGGGCCTTCCTCGTCTCCGCCGTCGTCGTGGGCAGCGCGCTGCTGATGACCGCGTGCCAGGACACGGACGGCAAGGCCGAGGACACCGGCGCCGGGCCGGGTTCCTCCTCCGCCGGTTCGGCGGACGGCGGGACGGCCCCGTCCGGCTCGTCGGGCGCGGGCGGCGACCGGGCCGCGGACAAGAACAAGGGCTCCGACGCGGGCAAGGGGTCCGGGAACACGGACGGCTCCGGCGCCGACACCGGTGACGGTACGCGGGAGAAGGTCGAACAGGGCTGCGGCGCCAACGACATCACCTGGTCCACCCGGTCCGAGAGCCAGGCCGGCGGATACGTCCTGATCATCGCCAAGGCGAAGTCGGGGATCACCTGCTGGCTGCCGGCCGAGCTGCCGACCGTGGCGTTCGGGTCCGACGGCACCGAGGCGGGGCCCGCGGAGCAGAGCGTCGGCGAGCCGGTCAAGCTGACCGGGAACGTCACCGCCTACGCGGGCGTGAACCCGAAGACCACGAACGCGGACGGTGGCAAGGAGCTGGAGAGCATCATCGTCGGCGTCGGCAACGACGACCCGAACCCGGTGAGCCTGCCCGTCGACACCATCACCGTCGACGAGCCGATCGTCACCAACTGGCACACCTCCCCCACGGACGCCGTTCCCTTCGGCTGACCGGTCCGCGCGGTCCGGGGGTCCGGGGGGTCCCGGGGTTTGGGCGGTCCGGGCGGTCCGCGCTCTGAGTCGATGTGCCGTCGTGGCCGTTCTTCAAGGGTGTGCAGGACGTACTCGACCCAGGAGTCTGCGATGAGCACCAAGACAGGGCCCCAGCGATACCCCTCCGCGAGCCGGACCAACTGGTACCAGGACGATTTCGGCGGTGACCCGATGCAGGTCAACGTCGTCGTCCTGCACACCACGGAGGGTTCCGCCCTGCCCGGTTACGGCGGTGGCGCCTCGGCGCCGAACCTGACCGCCGTTCCCGACCTCGCCGCCAAGAAGCTGAAGTGGTACCAGCACTTCGACATCGAGACCTCCTCCCGCGCGCTGGTCAATCTGGCGGGCGGCGTCGAGACGAACACCCTGAACGTGTGCCAGGTCGAACTGGTCGGCACCTGCGACCCGACGACGCACACGAAGTGGAAGGCGGCGGGCCGGGCGCACATCTACTGGCCGGACGCGCCGGACTGGGCGCTGCAGGGGGTCGCCCGCTTCCTCTCCTGGATGCACGAGGAGCACGGCGTACCGCTGTCCGGCCCCAAGTCCTGGCCCGCGTACCCCACTTCGTACGCGAACGGTGGCGGTCAGCGGATGTCGGGGGCGAAGTGGACGGCCTTCAAGGGGGTCTGCGGGCACCTGCACGTGCCGGAGAACGTCCACGGCGACCCCGGCGCGATCGACTTCGCCAGGATCCTCAAGTACGCGAAGGCCGACCTGGACGTCGACGACGACACCCCGGGGACGACCACGCCCGCGGTTCCCGCGTTCCCCGGCCGCAAGTACTTCGTGGCCGGGGCGTCGAACGCGTATGTGCTGCAGCTCGGCAAGCAGTTGGTGAAGCGCGGCTTCGGCGACCACTACAAGGTCGGCCCGAGCAAGAACTGGGGCGAGGCGGACCGGCTGAACGTGCGCGACTTCCAGAAGTCGCGCAAGGAACTGCGCGGCGACGCCGACGGCTTCCCCGGCCCCCTGACCTGGCGCCTGCTGTTCTCCTGACCGGCCGCCCGGCGGACGGGCGGGCGTGCGGCCCGGTGGGCGGGCGTGCCGTCTAGTGGGCCGGCGTTCCCCCGGGGCGGATCAGGCCCGTCTCGTACGCCAGGATCGTCGCCTGCACCCGGTCCCGCAGCCCCAGCTTGGTGAGCAGAGCGTTGACGTGGGTCTTCACGGTTCCGGTGGTCACGCCGAGGGCGTCCGCGATCTCCGCGTTGGCCAGGCCCGCGGCGATGTGGAGCAGCACTTCCCTCTCGCGCGGGGTGAGGTGGCCGAGCACGCCCGTGACGGCGGGCGGCGGGGGCGCACCCTGCGCGAAGGTGTCGATCAGGCGGCGGGTGACGGCCGGGGCGAGGATCCCCTCGCCGGAGGCCACCACGCGCAGGGCGGACAGGAGTTCCTCGGGCTGGGCGTCCTTGAGGAGGAAGCCCGAGGCTCCGGCCCGCAGTGCCTCGTACACGTACGCGTCGAGGTCGAAGGTGGTGAGGACCAGGACCCGGGGTCCGGGTTTGAGCGCGGTGATGAAACGGGTCGCGGTCAGGCCGTCCATGCCGGGCATCCGGATGTCCATCAGGACCAGGTCGGGGGCCTCCCGGGTGGCCAGTTCGACGGCGGTCGCGCCGTCCCCGGCCTCGCCGACCACGGTCATGTCGGGTTCGGCGTCGACGATGGCGGCGAACCCGGCACGGACCACCGCCTGGTCGTCGACGACCATCACACGTGTGGCGACGGGGACACCTCCTGGGACGGGGCCGGGACCGGGCCCGGACCTGTTTCGGCCGCCAGTGGCAGCACCACCCGTACGGTACCGGCAGGTTCGAGGGCCATGCGGGCCCCGACGGCGGTGGCGTGCGCGCGCAGGCGGTCCGCGGCCGGGCCGTGCACCGCGAGGCGCACGCCGGTGACCGTGAGGCGCAGTGCTCTCCGGCGCCGCCGCAGTCGCACCCGGGCGGGCCCGCGGTCACCGGCGCCGAGTGCCGTCTCCACCAGCCGGTACGCCGTCAGCGCCACCGGCTCCGGCAGCCCGGCGGCGGATCCGGGGAGCCCGCGCACGGTCACCTTCCGTCCGGTGAGGCCCGCCGTCCGGCACAGCGCGTCGAGGGCGAGGGGGAGATCCGCAGGGGCCGTGGGGGGCTGCTGCCGGGCCGGGTCCGGCAGTTCGCCGTTCATCTCGTGGAGCAGTTCCCGCATGGCCTTGAGCGTGGCGCGGGCCTCGGTGGCCACCGCGTCCAGCTCTCCGCGCCGGGCGAGCTCGACGAGCGCCGAGGTGCGGTCGAGCACGGCGTCCCGCAGCCGTGCCGCCAGCAGGTGGCGTTCGGCGCCCGCCGCGTACTGCGCCTCCCAGCGGGAGACGCTGAGCGCGAGGTCGTCGCGGGCGACGGCACGCAGGCGCCGGCCGCGGACGATCAGCCCGGCTCCCCAGGCCAGGACGAAGACCAGGAACAGCAGTATCCCCAGCGGCACGACGACCACCACCAGGGTGAGCATGGAGGGCGTCTCGCCGACCAGCGCGCCGTCGGCGGCGGCCGTCACGGTCAGCGCGGCGGCGCCCGCGCCCGCGGTCACGAACGGCGAGGGCCAGGTGGACGCGGCGCCACGGCCGTAGGCCGCCAGGGCGTACACGGCCAGGGTCTCGGCCACCAGGCCGCCCGCCAGGAAGGGGGACACCTGGCCCGACAGCCGGGCCGCCGTGCAGACCACCGGCCACAGCCACGACGAGGCCAGCACCGCGGCGAGCACCGTCCAGGGCGCCCGGCGCCGCCACAGCAGCGGCAGCGCGTGCAGGGTGAGCAGCGCGGACACCACGCCGATGCCCCGGAGGCCGGTGGTGCCGTCGTGGCGTTGCCAGTCCTCCGCGTCCGCCAGCAGCACGATCAGGGGGAGCACGGCCGCGGTGAAGGCGAGCGCGAGGTCCGTCAGCCGCTGCTCGCGCGGGAAGTCGCGCCGCCGGGGCCGTACGCCGGGCCGGCGGGGTCCCGTGGTGTCGGGCAGTGTGGCGCGGACGCGCCAGCCCCCGTCGGGCCCGGGGCCCGCGGTCAGTTCCCCGCCGAGGGCCGTCGCGCGTTCGCGCATGCCCGTGACGCCCCTGCCGGATCCCACGCCTCCGAAGTCGGCCGTGCCGCGCGCGGCGGTGTTGTCGACGGTCAGCTCCAGCGTCCCGTCCGCGACACCTCCCGCAGCCCCGTCCGCGGTCCTGTCGGCGGTCGTCCTGTCCGCTGTCCCGTCCACCCGGCGTACGGCGACCCTTACGGCCGATCCGGGCGCGTAGCGCAGGGCGTTGGTGAGGGCTTCGCGCACGATGCCGTGGACCGCCTCGGCGGCGGGTCCGGCCAGGTCGTCGGGCAGGTCGATGGCGATCGGGCGGCCCAGGCGGCCGAATCCGGAGACGAGGTCCTGGATGCGTCCGGTCATCGGGCGGGCGTCGGCGGGGTTCATGTCCCGCATCACCGCGACCAGCCGCTGGATCGCCGCCAGGGTCTCCCGGCCGGTCCGTTCGGCGAACTCCAGGGCTTCGGCGACGAGTTCGGGTCTGCGTTCACCGAGTCTGCGGGCCACGTCCACGGCGACCACGACCGAGGTCAGGTGGTGCGCGCCGACGTCGTGCAGTTCCCGCGCGAGCCTGCCGCGTTCGGATTCCCCGGCGCGCTGTCTGCTCTCCTCCGCGCCGGCCAGCAGCCGGGCCGCCGACCGCCGCCCGGCGAGATACTGCCGCCGCGCCAGCCCGAGGCCCACGCAGACGACGTACGTGGCCGCCTGCACCGTCAGTTGGGTGGCGAGCGCGGGGTGCGGTCCGAGCCGTACGGCCGCCAGCAGCCAGGACGAGCCGACGGCGGCGGCCAGGGCGCCCGCGGTGACCGCGGTGGGGCGGCGGACCGCGACGGAGTAGAGGGCGACCGGCAGACCCAGGTCGGTGTACGCGTCGTACTGCATGGCCTGGCCCAGGACCGAGGTCCCCAGGACCCACACCAGCGCCCGTGCGGGAGCGCGTCGGCGCATGCTGAGCGCGACCGTCTCCACCGCGACCGCGGCGAGCACGCCGACGACACCGGCCGGGCCCGGTGGGGCGTTGTCCAGCAGACCGGCCTCGTCGCCGACGCACAGCAGCATCACCTGCACGGCGGCGAGCAGCCCGGGAAGCGCCCAGTTCCGTGTGGTCTCCATGTCAGGTCGTCTCCCTGTCGGGCACGAGCGTAAGGCCCGGCGGTTTCTCCACCCTCGGGTAGAGGCCACGGTCCTCCGCCGCGCCGACGACTCCTCGTCCGGCGGGCGGAATGCTTGCGGGCATGGACATCACCACGCTCACCGTCGTGCTCAGCGCCGTCGTGGTCGTCGCGGCCGGGTTCCTCGTCGCCTCCAACGAACCCCCGCTGTGGCTCTACGCGCTCGGCTGCGCGGGCTCCTGGCCGCTGAGCCACGTACTGCTCGACGGGCCCGACTTCACCGCCGCCCTCGGGGACGGGTCCGTCGGCGCGTGGGCCGTACGGCTCGCCGTCACCTCCGCCGTCATGGCCCTGCTGAGCTTTTTCGTCGACAAGGACCGCCGGGCCGGGGACACCGCCTGACGGCCGGTCCCCCGGCGCTCAGGCCGGTTCGGGCTGCGGGTCCAGCTGCGGCGCCGGCGCGGGCTTCGGCTCCCATGCCGTCGTGGTCCGTACGTAGCCGTAGATCACCGAGGTCATCGCCAGGAGGACGAGGGGTCCGTAGATCCACGGGTGGCGGGCCATCTCCGACGGCAGGAAGCGGTACGCGACCAGGAGCCCGGCGAAGACGGCCGCGCCATGGGCGGCCAGCCGGATCCCCGAGCGGTCCCAGCCGCGGTCGTAGGCACGCAGGGCCGCCTCTATCGTGAGGACGAACACCACACCGGCGACGAGGTCCGCCCCGTAGTGGTAGCCGAATCCGAGGGTCGCGGTGAGTGTCGCGATCAGCCAGAACGCGCCCGCGAACCGGATGAGCCGCGGGCCCTTCCGGGAGTGGATGAAGATCGTGACGGCCCACGCCGTGTGCAGGCTGGGCATGCAGTTGCGCGGGGTGATGCCGTCGAAGCCCATGGGCTGCGGGGCACCGATGGGCGGCGGTGTCCGCGGCCACAGATCGCCCACCGCCCACTGGACGCTGGACGGGGCGCTCTGGGCCCACACGCTGACCGACGCCCAGTGCTCGGCGCCGTTGCCGAAGGCGAAGACCGGCCCGACGACCGGGAAGAGCATGTAGACGGCCGGTCCGAGGAGACCGATCACCAGGAAGGTGCGCACCAGGTGATGGACCGGGAAGCGGCGCTCGGTGGCCACGTTGCGCAGTTGGTACAGGGCGACGACGACCGCGGCCACGGCGAGCTGGCCGTAGACGAAGTCGAGGAGACCGAAGCCGAGCGGGCCGGTCGCGGTGACGAGCCTGCCCACCGGCCAGGAGAGGTTGCCCAGCGCGTGGTCGGCGGTCGCCATGTACTGGTCGAGCACCATCGGGCGGGTCTTGGAGGTGATGAGCAGCCAGGTGTCGCCGGTCTTGCGGCCGACCACCAGCAGCAGGCCGAGCCCGACGCCCTTCAGCAGCAGCACGCGATCCGGCCCGGTGCGGCGGGTGAAGGCCATGACCGCACAGCCGAGGATCACCCACAGCGCGCCGTTGCCGAACGGGTGGCCGTCGGTGATCCTGATGCCGGCCGCCCAGCGGACCAGCCAGAAGACGACGTCGATCCCGATCGCGGCACCGATCGCGACGAACCGCTGCCGCCAGGGGAGCACCACCAGCGTCAGCGCCATGCTCGCGTAGAGCAGCCCGCCCGACTTGGGGGCGAAGACCACTTCTCGTACCTGGTTGGTGATCGGCCCCGGCAGACCGTAGTGACGTGCGGCGATCTCCAGCGCGATCATGAAGCCGAGGGCCGCCGCACCCACCACGGCCCAGAGTCTCACCCGTCGCCGGCGCCACAGGGAGGGCGCGGCGCCGGGTTCTATTCGGGCGGGGACCTGCGATTTTATAGGTTTCAAGTTTTCAGTCGATTTGGTAGGTGTTGATCCGGCGGATGTCGCGCGGGCCCGAGCCGGGCCTCTCGGCTGAGGAAGACGGGGAGATCACCGTTCGGGTTCCGGCCTCACCCCTGGCCCCGGTGCCGCAGCCGCGCCATCAGCAGGGCCCCGCCGACGGTGGCGCCCACCGCGCCCGCCGCTCCCACCGCTCCCACTGCCAGGAATCCGCCGTTCGACCGCCAGGACAGCACCGACCAGCGGGACTGCGCGGAGAACAGCGATCCCGTACTCAGCCATGAGCCGGTGGAGATCAGCGACAGGGACGAGCCGATCGAGCCTACCGACAGGGCGCTGCCGATCGAACCGACGGACAGGGCCGAACCGACGGACCCCACGGACAGCACCGAGCCCACCGACCCGATCGACAGCACGGAGTCCTGGGACCACAGCGACAGCACCGATCCGGCGGACCCGGCACCGGCGGAGCCACGGCCGGCCGATCGTACGGACAGCTTTTTCATAGGGACATCTTGCCTGCCCGGTGCCCCCGCCCGGGAGATCCCGTACACGCTCACGTGCACGGGACATCCTTGCGGACAGGACGTGCACACGGCGTGGGAGCACCTGGCGGCGTCCCTGCCCGACGCCTGACCGGCCGGTCGATCGGCCCGGCCAGGCGTCGGGTCACGCACCTAGTTGGTGAAGGTGATGTACTTCCAGGCGCCGTGGGTCGTGGAGTTGACCGTGTCGCCCGACGAGCCGTTGATGTACGACGAGCGGACGCGGGCCCGGATGCCGGACTCGCCCGGCGCCTCCAGGGACACGACCGACTTGCCGTTGGTGCCGACGGCGAAGTACTCGGAGCCCGAGTCGTACCAGGAGCCCTGGTAGTACACCTGGAGCTGGAAGCGCTGCTTGCGGCCCGAGTAGTAGTTCATCGTGGTGGTGAACTTCGGGTCGGTGTTCTTGCGGAACCACTGGTACGTCGTGGAGCCGATCTTCGCCGTCTTGTAGTGCTTGGAGACGGTGGTGGAGACCTTCGCCCTGGCGTACGCCGTCGACTTCACGGTCTTGCCGGCGTAGCGGGCGTCGCCGGCGAAGACCGCGGTGACGGTGGTGTCACGGGTCATGTCGACGGTCGCCGACAGGTTGCCACTGGAGTTGACCTTGGCCGTCTTCAGCAGCTTCTTCGGCTTGTCGGAGCCGAAGGGGTCCGCGTAGATCGCGACCGTACGGTTCTTGTACGTCGTCCCGAGGTGCGCGGTGAAGGAGACGTCCTTGCCGTACGCGTACACCTTGCCGTTGTTGCCGAGCGTCAGCGTGGTCGCCTTGCGGGAGACCTCCACCGCGTCGGAGCCGGAGACGGCGCCGTGCGTGGCGTCGCCCGCGTAGGACACCTTGTAGGTGACCTTGCCGCCGGCGGGCGGGGTGTCCGTGAAGGAGAAGCTGCCGTCGGCCTTCGTCTTGACGGCGGCCAGCGCCTTGCCGCTCGGCGACTCGACGTCCGTACGGGTCACGCTCAGGGAGGTGCCCGCGGGGAGCGCCGACTTCGAGGTCAGCTTGCCGGTGACGGTGAGCTTCTTGGCGCGGTCCGACTTCGTGGGGGCCGACACCTTGAGGGTGGGCAGCTCCTTCGTCGGGTCGGACAGGGCGCGCAGCGTGTACGTGCCGTAGGTGTTCACGGAGACCGCGAAGACCTGGCTCGCGTCCGGCGCCCAGGCGAGCGCCCCCTCCACGAGGGTGTCGGCGCCGCTGCTGTTGCCGGTGTTGGGGAAGTCGTACTCCCGCACCGGTGTCTGGTCTCCGGGCCGGTGGATGTGGACGTCCGGGTCGTACCAGGAGCTGCTGCCGCCCGCCACGCTGCCGTCGGGCGCGACGCGCACCGCGTTCGGGTAGGCGTCGATGGGGTAACCGGTCTGCTCGGCCAGGTCGGTGGCCGCGTAGGCACCGATGCCGTAGCCGTACTCCGGGTCGCCCCACGAGGTGAGGACCTGGGCGCCGTCGGGCGTCAGGTCGATCTGCCGTACCGCGGTGTCCATGCTGCCCTTGACCCGCAGCGCGGCCCCGTCGGCGGACACGTCGTACACGGCGAGGTCGCCGCCGTTGCCGACCGCCAGGACGCCGGGTACGGCCGGGTCGGAGGCCAGGTACATGCCGAAGCCGCCGGAGAAGCCGACGTCCCCGCGCTGGGCGAGGTGTACGACGGGCTCGGCGCCCGAGACGTCGAGCGAGCCGATGTCGGTGCCGTGGGCGAACCAGATCCGGCCGTCCACCACCTCCAGGTCACCGGGGGCCGCGCCCACCGGGTAGCTGGCGGTCTGGGTGTACGTGCCGGTCTCCACCGAGACGATGCGGTTGCCGTTCTTGACCGCCGCGTACACCTGGCCGGAGTCGGCGGACAGCGCGAGGCCGCTCACGCCGGGCAGCCCGGTCAGGGTGGCCCGTACGGCACCCGTGTAGTCGGTGACGACGATCTTGCCGCCGGTGGGATCGGAGACGTACACGCGCCGGTGGACGCCGTCCACGACGATGTCGCCCACGGACGTCACCGGCAGTACCTTCGCGGAGTCGGCCGAGGCCGGACCCGCTGTGCCCGCGGCCAGAGCCGCGGAACTGAGGACGACCGCGAGTGTCGTCGCGATCGACATGCTGCGCCTGCGCACAGTGATGTGACCCCCCACAAAGAAGCCCGGTACTCGCCGGGCGTGCTCGAAGCGGCCGCGGGTTCCCCTCGCACCGTCGACGGTGCGTACCTGCGGCCGAAGACGCAGCGTATGGCATGACAGTGACAAAGGTGACCGGGTTAATGCCGGGCCCCCGCCGAAGCACCCGCCGGGCGCGGGGTGCGGGGCACGCGCGCTCAGCCGTGCAGGGCCCGGTACGCCTCCGCCGCCCCGGGATGCAGGGCGATCCCGCCGGTGCCGATCAGGCTGCCGACGTCGAGGAACTGGGTGCCGACGGCGTTGTCGGGGACGAGGTCCGTCGCGCGCAGGACCAGCAGCCGGGTCAGCGCCTCGGCGACGGCGTGCGGCAGATCGGGGCGGCACACCAGCAGGTTGGACACCCCGATGGTCGCCACTGCGCCCGCCGACCGGTACGCGCCCTGCGGCAGGGACACCTCCTCAAGGCCGGAGCCGGCCCGGCCCTCGCGCCCGCCCAGCCGGGGCAGCAGCCCGGCCAGCGGCAGGAACCGCAGGCCCGGCCGTTCGTCGAGGTCGGACAGTGTCGGCAGCGGCACCCCGCCCGCGACGATCAGGGCGTCGACCGAGCCCGCCCGCATCGCCATGGCCGCGTCGGCCAGCGGGAGATGGAGCACGGGTACGTCGGTGCCCGGGGTGAGGCCCGCGGCGTGCAGGATCCGGGCGCCGAGCACGGCCGCGCCCGACCCGGTCGCGCCGAGCGAGACGGGGTGCCCGGCCAGGTCGGCCACCTCGCGCACGGGGGAGTCGGCGCGCACCACGAACTGCAGATAGGTCTCGTAGACCCGGCCGATCGCGCGCAGCGGCACCGGCCGCGGGAGGAGGTCGGTGCCCTGGGCGGCCAGCGCGGTGTCCGTGAGGACGAGTCCGAGGTCGGCACGGCGGTCGCGGAGCAGCTCGATGTTGGTGAGGCTGCCCGCGGTGGTGCGGACGCGGCAGTTCAGCCGGGGGTACGCGGACTCCAGTTCCGCGGTCAGGAGGCGGCCGAACGCCTCGTAGAACGCGGTCGGTTCACCCGTCGCGATGCGCAGGACGCCACTCGGCCCGGGGCGCAATCCGGACGCGTCGGCGGTGAGCGCGCCCCCGAGAACGGCGACGCCGGCGGTGCCGAGGGCGGCGTGCAGGAGGGTGCGGCGGTCGAGGGGGCGGGATGCCGGACGGGGGCGGGTCATCGGGCATCACCGCTGCCGCCCGCGCAGCCCGCATCGCTCGTACCGCTCTGGCCGCTCGTGCCGCCCGCATCGCTCGTACCGCCCACGCCGCCCGGGCGGCCCGGGCCGCTTGCTCCGCCCGCTCCACCTGGTGCCGCGCGCGGCACCAGGGCCCTCGCCCGCAGTCCCCGCGGTCGCGCCGCCGTCAGTTCCAGTCGGCCGCCCCGGCCCGCCAGCAGTTGTTCGGCGATGGCCAGGCCCAGGCCCGTACCCGCCGTGCGGTTCTCGCGCTGGCGGCCCGAGCGCCAGAAGCGGGTGGTGGCCAGGGCGAGTTCGTCCGTGCCGAGGCCGGGACCGTCGTCCGTCACCGTCAGGACGGCGAAGCCCGGCCCTGGTTCGGAGCCGGACCCGGTGGCGCAGGCGAGGGAGATCTCCGCGCCCTCGCCCGCGTACTTGATGGCGTTGTCCAGCAGGATGTCCGCGATCTGGGCGAGTTCGCGGTCCGTGCAGGCGGCCGGGACCGGGGATGCGGTGGAGGTGAGGGTCAGCCGGGCTCCGGCGCGTTCGGCGACCGGCTTCCACAGGCGGTGGCGGTCCGCCGCCACCGCCACCGCGTCGCAGTGGCCGCCCGAGCCGTCGGTCACCGTCAGTTCCCCGGCCCGGTGTTCGGCGGTGGCGAGGGCGAGCAGGTCGTCGAGCAGGGTCTCAAGACGGTCGAGTTCGGTGGTGACCCCGGTGTACGTGCGCTCGCCCGACGGGGCCAGGTGCGTGTGCAGGGCGTCGACGCGCAGCCGCAGCGCCGCCATCGGGTTGCGCATCTGGTGGGACGTGTCGGCGACGAGCCTGCGCTGCTGCTCCAGGGCCGCCGTGACGGTACGGGCCATGCGGTTGAAGCCGATGGCGAGCTGGCGCAGTTCGGGCGGGCCGCCGGCCCTGGTCTGCTCGGGCGGGAGTCCGGCGGCGAGCTGGCCCACCGCCCGGTCGAGCCGGCGCAGCGGGCTGACCACCCACCCCGTCGCGGCCCGCGCGAGGACCGCGCAGGCGACGGCGACCAGCGCGGCCCCGGCGAGGACGGCGGCCCAGCGCCGGGTGATCTCGTCGGCGGCGGTGCCGACCGAGGCCCGCAGCACGACGGCCCCGGAGACGCGGGTCCCGGTGCCGGCGGGCTCGGCGAACATCCGGTACCCCCGTGACCAGGGACGCAGTGCCGCCGAGGGATGCTCGGTCTGGTTGCGCAGCGCCGCGTCGAGCAGCCGGGCGACCGCGGGGTCGGCGGCCCGCATGCCGCCGGTCTGGACGACGGTCCTGCGGCGCGTGTCGGTGACGACGAGCGGTTCGCCGTACAGCGCGGTGTAGCGCCGGGCCTCGGCGGCGACGGCCGAGGTGTCGCCGGTCGCCGCGGCCTGGTC
Source organism: Streptomyces sp. NPDC060205 (assembly GCF_042728395.1). Lineage (NCBI taxonomy): Bacteria > Bacillati > Actinomycetota > Actinomycetes > Kitasatosporales > Streptomycetaceae > Streptomyces > Streptomyces sp. NPDC060205. Next base: position 4,503 of record NZ_JBHWZP010000069.1, on the reverse strand, counting down.
CATGAGGGCCGCGAACCGGTCGAGGTCGGCGCTGCGGGCGAGCACGAGCTGCTGGGTGCGGTCGGAGGCGGTGAACAGCAGCAGCGGTACGGCGAACGCGGCCACCGCGATCACGACGAACAGCAGCAGTGCGGCCTGGACCCTCGTGCGCACGCCTCGCCCCTCAGTCCTCGTCGGCCCTCGTCGAGGCGCCGAAGCGGTAGCCGAAGCCCCGGATCGTCGTGAGCAGGCCGGGGCGGCGCAGCTTGGCGCGCAACTGGGTGAGATGGACGTCCAGGGAGCGGGACACCCCGTGGTGGGCGTCGCCCCACACCTCGTCGAGCAGCTGCTCGCGGCTGACGGCCGTGCCCGCGCGCCCGGCCAGCACGGCGAGGATGTCGAACTCCTTGGTGGTCAGCTCGACCTCCGCCCCGCCGACCCGGACCCGGCGCGCGTCCAGCTCCACCTCGACGTCGGCGGCGCGGACGGTCCGTACGGCGGGGGCGGCGGGCGCGTTCCTCGCGCTGTTACGCCGGGTGACGGTGTCGATGCGGGCGAGGAGTTCGGCGAGGCGCACCGGCTTCACGAGGTAGTCGTCGGCGCCGAGGCGCAGCCCGCGCACCACCGACCGTTCGTCGCCGCGCGCGGTGAGCACCACCACCGGCAGGTCGCTCACCGCCCGCAGCGCGCGCAGCACGTCCAGGCCGTCGGTGTCGGGCAGCCCCAGGTCGAGAAGGAGCAGGTCGGAGCTTCGGTGGTAGGTGAGCACGTCCCGGCCGTAGCGGACCCGTCGGGTCTCGTGGCCGTGGTCGTACAGGGCCTCGACGAGCGCCGCGGCCACGCCGTCGTCGTCCTCGGCCAGCAGTACCTGCACCCGGTCCACCTCCTTCGGCCGCTCCCGTGCCACGCGCGGGTCAAGCGCGCGCCACTCCCGGTCGTGGCCACTTTCCGTAGCCACCGAACCGAATGTAGACCACACCGGCCCCGCACCCGCCGGAGTGTTAAGGGGACGTTAGTTCTGTGTGCGGTCCTCTCGTGCGGCGCCGCGGACCGGGGTGAGGCTGCACGGCACCCAGCAGTGCAGCTCGGCTCGCGAAGGACCCCGTCATGATCATCGACTGTCACGGTCACTACACGACCGCCCCTCCCGCCCTGGGCGCCTGGCGCGACCGCCAGATCGCCGCCCTCACGGATCCGTCGGCCGCCCCCGGCCCCGCGGACCTGCGCATCGGCGACGACGAACTGCGCGAGAGCATCGAGCCGAACCAGGTGCGGCTGATGGACGAGCGCGGCATCGACGTCACGGTCTTCTCGCCCCGCGCGTCCTTCATGGCCCACCACGTCGGGGACTTCACGACGTCCGCCGCCTGGGCCGCGCTCTGCAACGAACTCTGCTTCCGCGTCGCGCAGTTGTACCCGGAGCGCTTCGTGCCCGCCGCGATGCTCCCGCAGTCGCCGGGCACCGACCCCGCGACCTGCGTCCCCGAACTCACCCGCTGCGTGGAGGAGTACGGCGCGGTCGCGGTGAACCTGAATCCGGACCCGTCGGGCGGCCACTGGACGGCCCCGCCCCTCACCGACCGCTCGTGGTACCCGCTCTACGAGAAGCTGGCCGAGTACGACATCCCCGCGATGATCCACGTCAGTACGAGCGTCAACCCGGCCTTCCACACCACCGGCGCGCACTATCTCAACGCCGACACCACGGCGTTCATGCAGCTCGTCCAGGGCGACCTGTTCGCCGACTTCCCGACGCTGCGCTTCGTGATCCCGCACGGCGGCGGCGCGGTCCCCTACCACTGGGGCCGCTTCCGGGGCCTGGCGATGGCACTGGGCAAACCCCCGCTCGAAGAACACGTCCTGGGCAACGTCTACTTCGACACCTGCGTCTACCACCAGGCCGGCTCGGACCTCCTGTACGACGTGATCCCGGCCCGCAACCTCCTCTTCGCCTCGGAGATGATCGGCGCGGTCCGCGACATCGACCCGTGCACCGGCCACCACTTCGACGACACCCGCCGGTACGCCGAGGCCGCGGACCTCTCCCCGGACGACCTGGCGGCGGTCCAGGAGCACAACGCCCGCGCCGTGTACCCGCGGCTGGACGCCCTGCTGAAGCGACAGGGGCGGTGAGGCGGCCGATGGCTTCCCTCGCGCCCAAGACCCCCGGCTGGCTGGACTGGTACGAGAATCCGTCCACCCCCGCCTTCCGGCTGCCGCCGGGGGCCGTCGACACGCACTGCCATGTCTTCGGCCCGCAGGCGGAGTTCCCCTTCGCGCCGGAGCGCAAGTACACGCCCTGCGACGGCGGCAAGGAGGACCTGTTCGCGCTCCGCGACCACCTGGGGTTGTCCCGCAACGTCATCGTGCAGGCCACCTGCCACGGCGCGGACAACAGCGCCATGGTCGACGCGGTCCGCTCGTCCGGAGGCCGGGCGCGCGGCATCGCGACGGTCCGCCCGGACATCGGCGAGAGCGAACTCCTCGCCCTGGACGCGGCGGGTGTGCGCGGGGTGCGCTTCAACTTCGTACGCCGTCTGGTGGACACCTCGCCCGCCGACGACCTGCTCACCATCGCCAAGAAGGTCGCCCCGCTGGGCTGGCACGTCGTCCTCTACTTCGAGAGCGCCGACCTGCCCGAGCTTGAGGGCTTCTTCGCGTCGCTGCCCGTGCCCCTCGTGGTGGACCACATGGGCCGGCCGGACGTGACACGGCCGGTGGACGGCCCGCAGTTCACCCGCTTCCTGCGGTTCGTCGAGGACAACGACGTGTGGGTGAAGGTGAGCTGCCCGGAGCGCCTGACCGTCACGGGCCCGCCCGCCCTGCACGGTGCACTGCGCGGTGAACGCCACGCCTACACCGACGTCGTCCCCTTCGCCCGCCGCGTCGTGGCGGAGTTCCCCGACCGGGTGCTCTGGGGCACGGACTGGCCGCACCCCAACCTCACCGACCACATGCCGGACGACGGCCTGCTCGTCGACCACATCCCCCATGTGGCCGTCACGGCCGAGCAGCGGCACAAACTCCTGGTCGCCAACCCCATGGGCCTGTACTGGCCCGGCGAGGACTTCTGACATGCAGCACGCCGACATGCGGCACTCCAACGCGCTGAACCGGCTGGACCGGCTGCCGGTCTCCCGCTTCCACAAGGTCACCCTGCTCGCCGTCGCCTTCGCGTACTTCTTCGAGTTCGCGGACATCAACAGCTTCGCCACCACCGCGCCGAAACTGATCAAACTGTGGGGCCTGACCGTCGACCAGGTCGCCTACGTCACCTCGCTCTCCTTCGTCGGCATGTTCATCGGGGCGATCGTCGCCGGGTCCATAGCCGACCGGTGGGGCCGCAAACGGGCCCTGATCTGGACCACGCTGTTCTTCGGCATCTCGTCGTTCGCGGCGGTGTTCTCCTGGGACCTGGTCTCGCTCGGCGTGTTCCGCGTCCTGACCTCGGCGGGCCTGTCGGCGATGACCGTCGTCGGGGTCGTCTACGTCAACGAGATGTACCCGTCGGCGATCCGCGGCAAGTACCAGGCGTACGCCATCGCCATCGGCATCTGCGGCACCCCCGTCACCAACCTCATCGCCAGCGCGGTCGTCCCGCTCAACGACTGGTCGTGGCGGCTGGTCTACCTGTGGGGTTCGCTGGGTGTCCTGCTCGTCCTCTTCTCCGGCCGCCTCAAGGAGTCCCCGCGCTGGCTGGAGAGCCGGGGCGAGCACGCGGCGGCGGACGCCGTCCTGACGGAGATCGAGACGGCCGTGGCGGCGGAGAAGGGCCCGCTGCCCGAGCCCGCGCCGCCGGTCGCCGAGACACCGTCGACGAAGGCGCCCCTGCGGCTGCTCCTCCAGAAGAAGTACCTGCTCCCGACGCTGCTCCTGTCCGTCCTGTGGATGACGCAGACCATCGGCTTCTTCGGCTATTCGAGCTGGGCGCCGACCCTGCTGGCCAAGGAGGGCTTCAGCGTGGAGAAGTCCGTCTTCTACGTGGCGCTGACCACGGTCGGAGCGCCGCTCGGCTGCTATCTCGCGTCGCTGGTCACCGACCGGTTCGAGCGCAAGTGGTGCCTGGTGGCCTTCGGTACGGTCATCGCGGTGTGCGGGCTGTTGTACGGGCTCACCTTCAACCCGGTGCTCATCATCGTGTTCGGCTTCCTCGTGAACCTCTTCGAGCGCGGGTACACGGCGCTGGCGTACGCGTACTCGCCCGAGCTCTTCGACACGCGGGCGCGGTCGCTGGGCACGAGCGTGTCCTACGGGCTGGGGCGGCTGTCGAACGCGGCGGGTCCGCTGATCGTCGCCGCGCTGTACACCGGGCACGGGTATCGGAGCGTCTTCTACTTCATCGCCGGGACGTGGCTGGTGGGGGCGGTGACGCTGGCGGCGTTCGGTGCGCGGACGCGCGCGACGCGCTTGGCTGCGGCGGAGTCTCAGCGGGTCCGCGTCCCGGTGTGAGGTGCGGGCCCACTGTGGCTGGCCGCGCAGTTCCCCGCGCCCCTAAGAGGGGCTGCGCCCCATCAGGGGCGCGGG
>NZ_JBHWZP010000068.1:0-34354 GCF_042728395.1 Streptomyces sp. NPDC060205 | reverse complement strand
CGCGCCCCTACGGGCGTGGGGCTCGGTGCAGGCGGTCCGCCGAGGTCAGGATCGAGGACGCCAAGGCGTCCGCCGCACCCCGCGCCGCCGTGTGGCGTCGGCCGTGGAGCAGGACGAAGTCCACCTCGCCGAGTTCCGGCAGCCCCGCCCGGTCCGGGACGCGGACGAGCCCCGGCGGGATCAGGCCGCGCGTGTGGGCCATCACACCGAGGCCCGCGCGCGCCGCCGCGATGAGCCCGTTCAGGCTGCCGCTCGTGCACGCGACGCGCCAGGACCGCCCCTGCCGCTCCAGCGCCTCCAGGGCCAGCGCCCGGCTGATGCCCGGCGGCGGGTACACGATCAGCGGGACCGGACGGTCGGGATCCAGCCGCAGCCGCTCCCCGCCGATCCAGACCATGCGGTCGTGCCAGACCAGCTCGCCGCGCGGGTCCTCGGGGCGCCGCTTGGCGAGCACGAGGTCGAGCCGCCCGTCGGAGAGCTGCTCGTGCAGGGTGCCCGAGAGCTCCACCGTCAGCTCCAGGTCGACCTCGGGATGGTCGTGGCGGAAGGCCTCCAGGATCTCGGTCAGCCGGGTCAGGACGAAGTCCTCCGAGGCGCCGAACCGCAGCCGCCCGCGCAGCCGCGTGCCCCCGAAGAACGCCGCGGCCTGCTCGTGCGCCTCCAGGATCCGGCGCGCGAACCCGAGCATCGCCTCCCCGTCCTCCGTCAGCTCCACGGAGTGGGTGTCCCGGGTGAACAGCTGCCGCCCGGCGGTGCTCTCCAGGCGGCGCACATGCTGGCTGACCGTGGACTGGCGCAGCCCGAGCCGCCGGGCCGCCTGCGTGAAACTCAGCGTTTGGGCCACGGCGAGGAAGGTACGCAGCTGCGAGGGGTCGTACACGGGCCCGAGGCTACCGCGTCATCGCGGTTCGTGATGACAGTCAGAGCGGTGTACCGGATTCCCGATCAAGGGCCGGAGGAGGACGATGGAGAGGGCTCGCCCCGTCCGGAAACCGACGACCGGGGCCGGCGAGCCCAGTGACACCGGACCCCAGCACCAACGGAGCACCGTGAAACGCCTGAAGTGGCCGTCCTGGCTGCCGATAGACCCGTACATCCTGCTGCTGCTCGGGACGGTCGGGCTCGCCGCCCTGCTGCCCGCCCGCGGGACCGGCGCCGAGGTCGCCTCCGGCGCCTCCACCGCGGCGATCGCCTTCCTCTTCTTCCTCTACGGGGCGCGACTTTCCACCCGCGAGGCGATGGACGGCGTACGGCACTGGAGGTTGCACCTCACCGTTCTGGCCTGCACGTTCGTCCTGTTTCCGCTGCTCGGGCTGGCCGCCCGCGGCCTTGAGCCGGTGCTGCTGAGCCACGACCTCTACACGGGGCTGCTCTTCCTCACCCTCGTGCCGTCCACGGTCCAGTCGTCCATCGCCTTCACCTCCATGGCACGCGGCAACGTGCCCGCCGCGATCTGCGCGGGCTCCTTCTCCTCCCTCGTGGGCATCGTGCTCACCCCGCTGCTCGCGGCGGCGCTCCTCGGCAGCACGGGAGGCGGGTTCTCCGCGGACTCGCTCCTGAAGATCGTGCTGCAGCTGCTCGTGCCGTTCCTGGCGGGGCAGCTCCTGCGCCGCTGGATCGGCGGCTTCGTCGCCCGCCACAAGAAGATCCTCGGCTATGTGGACCGCGGCTCGATCCTGCTGGTCGTCTACACCGCCTTCAGCGAGGGCATGGTGCAGGGCATCTGGCACCAGGTCAGCCCGCTGCGCCTGGGCGGTCTGCTCGCCGTCGAGGCCGTCCTGCTCGCGGTCATGCTGGCGGTGACCTGGTACGGGTCCAAGGCCCTCCGGTTCGGCCGCGAGGACCGTATCGCCATTCAGTTCGCCGGCTCGAAGAAGTCCTTGGCGTCCGGGCTGCCCATGGCGAGCGTGCTGTTCGGCGCCCACGCCTCGCTGGCCGTGCTGCCGCTGATGCTCTTCCACCAGATGCAGCTCATGGTGTGCGCGGTCATCGCCAAGCGCCGCTCCCGGGACCCGGAGCCGCAGTCGGGGAAGCCGTTCAGCCAGGACCCAGCCGCAGGGTCACGAATCTCGGTCGGTACAGGGACACGTTCCGGCTGAGGTTGGCCTGCGCCGTCGCCCCGCCGTTCGCGTCCAGCCAGTTGACGTCGTAGCTCAGCACGAGCCCGTCCCCGCCGATCGCGGGATGGACCTGCGGGTTGTACGCCGCCACGCCCGTCCCCCGCTCCGGCAGCGGCGGGCTGAAGCCCTTGCCCGGCCCGTGCCAGGGCCCGGTGGGGGAGCACGCCCAGTACGAGGTGACGGTCGTCAGCCCCTCGGTGCCCGCGGCCATGGTGAACAGGACGTACGTCCCCCCGTCGCGGGCGACCGTGAACGCGCTGCCCACCCCTTTGCTCCCGCCGTCGCCCAGTACGGGTTCCATGCGGGAGGCGATGGTCCACCGCTCGCCGTCCCAGTACCGCCAGGCGTCCGGGTCCGCGAGCCGTCCCCGGGGCACGCGCGCGACGTACGCGTGCGACGCGGGCCGGGAGGCGGCCCGCGCGTCGTCCCCGCCGAACACGTACGTCCAGTCCTCGTCGTGGGTCAGCGCGGTCGTGCCGAACAGCACCCGCCGCGCCGGATCCCGGACCTGCCGCTGGTCGAGGACCTGGGTGATGCCTTCGAGCCGCAGTCCGGGCAGCGACAGCGTGGCGACCTCGGTGGCGGTCGGCACCCCGTAGATCCACGGGTACGCGCCGGTCGTACGGGTCCACAGCACGACCCGTACGACCTGCTCGGACGAGCCGGGGGAGCGGGGTTCGACGCGGGCCGCCACCGGCCAGCGCCACTGGCCGGGCGCCGGGTCGGCGAACAGGGGCGCGGGCAGGGTGCGTTGCAGGCGCCCGTCCTTCATGACGACGGCCGCGTTGCGCACCAGCGGGGCCGTCGTGTCGCGCCACGCGTAGGACTCGCCCGCCGGGTTCGGCGGCCGGTACACCTGGCCGAGGTAGGTGTCCGAGAACAGCCAGAGCACCCGTCCGTCCGGCAGCCGCACCGAGTGCGTACCGTCGCCGCCGGTCCAGTCGTCGGCCCGCGAGGCGTCGTCCCCGTACCGCGCGAACTCCTGCGTGACGTCGGTGTCCGCGTCCCACGAGGTGACCGTACGGGCGCTGCAGGCGGCCTCCCCGCCGTCGTCGTCCTCCGGGAGGGCGGTGAGCAGCACGGCCCCGAGGACCAGGGCCAGGAGCAGCCCCAGCCCGGTCCCCGTACGCTGTCGTGCTCGTGTGTCGTCGGGCACGCCCCGGGACGTTAGTGGCTCGCCGCCACGCGGTCCATGGGCAGCCACAGGACGGTTCCGCCGGTCGCCGCCGTGTCACCGGCGCGCACGTCGGCCAGTTCGTCGTCGCTCAGCGCGCGGTCGTGGACCCGGACGTCGTCGATCGCGCCGCTCAGATGGGCGCGGCTGTCCGGTTTCTGGCCGATGTGGACCCCGAACGGCGAGTTGCGGCTCACCGATCCCGGTACATCCGCCGCCGTGCCGGCCACGGTCCCGTCGATGAACAGCGTCAGCTGTCCCGCGCCCCGGCGCAGCGCCAGATGGTGCCACTGCCCGTCGTTGTACGCGCCGGTGGTGCGCACGGACGCGGAGCGGGGGGCGCTCGCGCCGTCCCGCGTGGTGATCAGGCCCTGGATACGGTTGTTCGCGGGTTCGCCGCGCAGCCACACCTGCGGCTGCGTGGTGCCGACGCCGCCCATCCACAGGAACGGCTGCTCGCCCGTGGTGGCCGTGTAGCGGAACCACAGCGACGCCGTGAAGTCCTTGTTCCCGAGGGGCAGTCGAGTCCGGTAGGGCAGGCGTACGGCGTCGTCGGTGCCGTCGAAGGCGAGCGCGCCGCCGAACACCCCGTCCGTCCCCGCCGCACCGCCGAGGACCGCCGCGCCGGGTGCGCGGGGAGCCAGGTCGGGGGTGGTCGGGTCCGGGCCCCGGCGCGGGGTCAGCCAGTCCTCGGTGAACCGGGCGAAGCGGATCTCGTCGCGGGCGTCCACGGCCCCGCCCTCGTACAGCAGGCCCGCCGTGCCGGTGCCGATGCCGACCAGGTCGGAGTAGCCGGACCAGTCCGTCGTGACGACCGTGCCGCGGTCGACGCTGTCCCAGGTGCGTCCGCCGTCGTAGGAGGAGCGGACCATCATCGTGCGGCGGCGGTCCGGGTCGCCGGGGCAGGCGAGCAGGACGCGGTCGCCCAGGCGCAGCGTGGAGCCCTGGACCTGCGGGGTGTAGAGGTCGGGCAGGGCCTTGAAGGGAGAGGTGAAGCTGGAGCCGCCGTCGGTGCTGAACGCCTGGGTGCGGTGGCCGAGATCGGTGCCGTCCTGCTCGCGCCCGCTGACCAGGACCGTGCCGTCGGCGCGCTCGGTGACGGTCATCTCGGACGGCTTCTGCCGGAACGTGCCGTCCGCCGCGATCGGCCACGAGTCCGTGGCGCCGATCCGCCAGTGGTCGCCGCCGTCGTCGCTGACGACGAGCGCCGCGTGGTTGGCGGAGACGCGGCTGCCGTCCCACGTCTCGGTGTTGACGGCGAAGACGAGCCGTCCCGCGTGCTTGCCGCGGGTCAGCTGGATGCCGTGCACGGGCCCGGTCGCGTACCAGGAGTTCCAGTGCGCGGGCAGGATCTCGTCGCTGAGGTCGCGGGGCGCGGACCAGGTGAGCCCGTCGTCGTCGCTGTGCTGCAGGTGCGGGGTGCGGTCGCAGGGGACGGCGCAGTTGCCGCCGTCCGTGCGGCCCGTGTTGTACGTCTCGGCCAGCACGATCCGGCCGGTCCCGCGGTCCACCATCGGGGCGGGGTTGCCGTGCGTGTCGCCCGCGCCCTCGTTGACGATCTGCAGCGGGCCCCAGGTGCGGCCGCCGTCGGTGGAGCGCTTGAGCACGATGTCTATGTCGCCGGCGTCGCTGCAGTCGTTCACCCGGCCCTCGGCGAAGGCCAGCAGGGTGCCCTTCGTCGTCCGCACGACGGCCGGGATCCGGAAGCAGGCGTAGCCGGGATCCTGGGAGGCCTTGAAGAGCACCTGCTGCTCGAACGCGGCGGCTTCGGCGGCGGCTTCGGTGGTCGCGCCGCGCTCGGCGGCGGTCCCGGCGTGTCCGGTGCCCGGCAGTCCGAGCAGCGCGGTGAGGGTGAGGACCACCGTCACAGCGCCCGTGACGGCGGTCCTCCACGGTCTGGCCGTACGGGGGGTTCGGGGGTGTGCGCGAAGACTTGACGGCATGGTGCGACCTGCCCTTCATGCGTCTGCTGCGTCTCTTGCGACTCGTGGGACTCGTACGTCTCTTGCGACTCGTGCGTCTCTTGAGACTCATGGGTCTCATGCACCTGGACATCTGGACATCCGAACATCTGGACATCCCACGTCCTGACTGCGCGCCACAGACGCTACTGGGCTCCCAGGCACCTCACAAGAAGCGCGCACGGCCGTGGCGCGAGAACTTCCCGCACACCGGTGCCGGTGTGCGGGCGGGCGCCACCCGTCGGCAAGTCCTCTCGCCTGTCTAGGACCTGACTGTCCGTCGGCTGTGCCGGAGGAGCAGCGGTGGCAGCAGGAGGATCCCCGACGGGTCGGCGGGAGGGTCCTGGGCCGCGGCCCTGCGGCAGATCAGCGCGTCGGGGTCGTTCGCGGGCGCCTGGAGGCTGTAGCCGGCCGGACAGGCGGGACCGGGTTCGCCCTTCTCACCCTTCTCGCCCTTCTCTCCCCTGGGCCCGGTGTCGCCTCTGGTGCCCTGATAGCCCTGGGCGCCGTCGGGGCCGGGCGGCCCCGCGGGTCCTCCGGCCCCGTCGGCGCCGTTGTTCCCGTTCGTGCCGTTCGCGCCGTCGGTCCCCGGCGGGCCCTGCTCGCCGGGCTGCCCCGAGGGGCCCGGTGAACCGGACGGCCCCGGCGGCCCGGGTTCGCCGCGCGATCCGCTCTCTCCGCGCGCCCCGCCGGGACCGGGCTTCCCGCCGGCACCGGCCGCGCCGCCCGCCCCGGTCGCGCCGCGCTCGCCCTTGGCGCCCGGTAGGCCGTGGGCCGCGGTGGGCACCCGCACCCGGTCGAGCAGGTCGTCCACCGCGTCGGAGGGGTCGGGGGCCGCGGGGGTACCGCCGCCTGCCTCGACCTGGGCGCGCAGCGCGCGTACGTCCTGCGCCAGCGTCGACACGGCGTCACCGCGCCGGTCCGACTCGGCGCGCAGTTCGTCGGCCCGGCGGTCACCGGCGTCGATCCGCGCCCACAGGATCACCGCGACACCGCTGAGCGCGATCAGCACGCAGACGAGGAACATGCTGCGCCAGCGCACGGCGAGCACCCGTTGGAACCTGCTCACGGCGCCCCTCCGAGTCGGTCGATGTCGAGACGGAGGCGAGCGATCTCCGACTGGTCGGCGACATGCATCGTCGCCAACTCGTCGATGCGCGAGTCGCGTTCGGCGATCTGCCGTTCCAGCCGGTCGCGCTCGGACTGCAGTTTCTCGGTCAGGCTCGAAAATCCGTTCAGGGCGTTCTCGCCCCGCTTCCCCATATACGCCACGACGGCCGCGCCCAGCACGCCCACGCAGGCAAGTAATGAGCCGAACAGGGTCGTGCCGGCATCCAAGTAACCGCCTCCTACCCGGACGACGGGCCGTATGGCGGCCCGTTCGAGGTCGTCAGGAAAACGAGACGGGGGTCGCCGGGGTACGCGCCTGCCGGGCGGGTACCTCCGGATGGGTGCTGATGGAGCGTCAGATCAACGCGTACCACCGCTCTTGTGGGTGTGAGGCGGGGCCCCTCCGGCGCAGGGGGCGCTCCCCGCCGGATCGGGGCCCCGCCGCCGTGCAGCGGGGAGACCGGTCAGCCCTGGGCGGCCGCGGCCTGCAGAGCGATGCGGTGCTCGCCCGCGTACACGTTCATGGAGGTGCCCCGCAGGAAACCGACGAGGGTCAGATTGGACTCGGCGGCCAGGTCGACCGCGAGCGAGGACGGCGCCGAGACCGCGGCGAGCACCGGGATGCCCGCCATCACCGCCTTCTGGGCCAGTTCGAAGGAGGCGCGCCCCGAGACCAGCAGGACCGTGCGGGAGAGCGGCAGGGAGCCGTTCTGCAGGGCGCGGCCGACCAGCTTGTCGACCGCGTTGTGCCGGCCCACGTCCTCCCGGATGTCGACCAGCTCGCCGTCCTCGGTGAACAGGGCCGCCGCGTGCAGGCCCCCGGTCCGGTCGAACACGCGCTGCGCCGCGCGCAGCCGGTCGGGGAGGCTCGCGAGCAGTTCGAGTCCGAGCCGTACCGGGGGAGCCGTGTCGCCGTGCGTGTCGTCGATCGGCCAGCGGGCCGTCGTGCGGACGGCGTCCAGACTGGCCTTGCCGCACAGCCCGCAGGACGACGTCGTGTACACGTTGCGTTCGAGCGTGATGTCGGGGATGACGACGCCGGGTGCCGTCCGGACGTCGACGATGTTGTAGGTGTTCGAGCCGTCCACGGTGGCGCCGGCGCAGTAGACGATGTTCTGCAGTTCGTCGGCCGCGCCCAGCACCCCCTCGCTGACCAGGAAGCCCGCCGCGAGCGCGAAGTCGTCGCCCGGGGTGCGCATCGTGATGGCGAGGGGTTTTCCGTTGAGGCGGATCTCCAGTGGTTCCTCGGCGACGAGCGTGTCCGGACGGGCGGAGACCACCCCGTCGCGGATGCGGATCACCTTGCGTCGTTCCGTGACTCGTCCCATGTCCTGATCAGTCCCGGTTCTGTACGTGCTGGTAGCCGAAGCGGCCCTTGATGCAGAGGTTGCCGTGGGTCACCGGGTTGTCGTGCGGTGAGGTGACCTTGACGATCTCATTGTCCTGTACGTGCAGGGTGAGATTGCAGCCCACTCCGCAGTAGGCGCACACCGTGGTCGTCTCGGTCTGCGCCGACTCGTCCCACGTACCCGCCGCACGCATGTCGAACTCCGACTTGAACGAAAGTGCCCCGGTCGGGCACACCTCGATGCAGTTGCCGCAGTACACACAGGCCGAGTCGGTGAGCGGGCCGTCGTGCTCCACGGCGATCCGGGCGTCGAAGCCGCGGCCGGTGACCGAGATGGCGAAGGTGTTCTGCCACTGGTCCCCGCAGGCGTCCACGCACTTGTAGCAGAGGATGCACTTGTCGTAGTCGCGCACGTACAGGTCGTTGTCGATCCTCGGCTGTTCGTCGACGCGGGCCGCGTCGGGGCCGAACCGGTCGGGCTTGGCCTCGTACTCCTTGAGCCAGCCCGCGACCTCGGGCGTGGTGGACAGGTCGACGGAGGACGCGAGCAGTTCCAGGACGATCTTGCGGCTGTGTCTGGCCCGCTCGGTGTCCGTGCGCACCTCCATGCCCGCCTCCGCCTTGCGGGAGCAGGCCGGGACGAGGGTGCGGGCGCCCTCGACCTCGACGACGCACACCCGGCAGGCGTTCTTGGGGGTGAGGGTGTCGCCCTGGCACAGGGTCGGCACGTCCTTGCCCGCCGACCGGCAGGCGTCGAGGATCGTCGAGCCCTCCGGCGCCCGCACGGGATCCCCGTCGATCGTGAACTCCAGCAGACGGCGGGGGATCCCCAGCGATGTCACGGTCATTCGTACGCCCCCAGGCGGTCGATGGCGGATTCCACGGCGTTCCACGCGGTCTGTCCCAGACCGCAGATCGAGGCGTCCTTCATGGCCCGGCCCACCTCCCGCAGCAGCGTGATGTCGGCCGCCGCGTCGGCGCCGGTCCGCTCGACGATGCGGTGCAGGGCCTCCTCCTGGCGCACGGTCCCGACCCGGCACGGCACGCACTGCCCGCACGACTCGTCGCGGAAGAACTCGGCGATCCGCAGCAGCAGCCGCGGCAGCGGCACGGTGTCGTCGAAGGCCAGCACGACCCCCGAGCCGAGCGTGGTGCCGGCCGCCCGCGTGCCCTCGAAGGTGAGCGGGATGTCCTGCTCGTCGGGCCGTACGAAGCCACCGGCCGCGCCGCCGAGCAGGACCGCGCGCAGCCTCTCGCGTACGCCCGCCAGCTCCAGCAGCTCGCCGAGCGTGGCGCCGAACGGCAGCTCGTAGATGCCGGGCCGTGCCACGCTGCCCGACACGCAGAACAGCTTCGGCCCGGTGGAGGTTCCGGTGCCGATCGCCGCGTACGCCGGCGCGCCCAGGGTGAGGATCGGCAGGACGTTGACCAGCGTCTCGACGTTGTTCTCGGCGGTCGGCTTGCCGAACAGACCCTTCTCCACGGGGAAGGGCGGCTTGGACCGCGGCTCGCCCCGGTACCCCTCGATGGAGTTGAAGAGGGCGGTCTCCTCGCCGCAGATGTACGCGCCCGCGCCGCGCCGGATCTCGATGTCGAAGGCGTACCCCTGGCCGAGGACGTCGTCCCCGAGCAGCCCGCGCGCGCGGGCCTGTCCGATGGCGTGCTCCATGCGGCGCAGGGCCCGGGGGTACTCGCCGCGCAAGTAGAGGTAGCCCTTGTGCGCGCCGACCGCGTACGCCGCGATCGTCATCGCCTCCACGAGGGAGTACGGGTCGCCCTCCATGACCACGCGGTCCTTGAAGGTGCCGGGCTCGGATTCGTCGGCGTTGCACACCAGGTAGTGCGGGTGGTCGGGCTGGGACGCCGTGGCCTGCCATTTGCGGCCGGTGGGGAAGGCGGCGCCGCCGCGCCCGACCAGGCCCGCGTCGGTGACCTCGCGGATGACCCCGGCGGGGCCGATCGCGAAGGCCTGTCGCAGGGCCGTGTAACCGCCGTGTGCCCGGTAGTCGTCGAGCGACGCCGGATCGACCACGCCGACCCGGCCGAGCAGCATCAGCGAGGGGTCCCCGGCCTGCGGGACCGCCAGCGCGGCGGGCGGCTCCTCGGGCGCCGCGTCGGGCGAGCTCGCGGCCAGCACGGCCCGCTCGACGGTCGTGGGCGCAGACACGGCCGTACGCACCGGGTCCCCGGCCTTGACCGCGAGCGCGGCGGGGGCGCGCTCGCACAGGCCGAGGCAGGGGCTGCGCTCGACGCTGACGCCGCTGCCGAGGCCGAGCCGGGCCTCGACGCCCGCGCACAGTTCCGATGCCCCGGCCGCCGCGCACGCCAGGTCCGTGCACACGTGCAGGACCGTCGCCGGGCGCGGCTTCACCGAGAACATCGCGTAGAAGGTGGCGACCCCGTAGGCCTCCGCCGGCGGCACGGTGAGCCGCCGGCACAGGTAGTCCAGGGCGCCCTCGCTGATCCAGCCGATCCGGTCGTGGACGGCGTGCAGCCCCGGCAACAGCAGGTCACGACGTTCCCGGGCCTCTCGCCCGCCGCGTGCCCACCTGAGGTCGGCGTCGGACCGGTCGGCGCCCTCCCACGAAGACTCCGGAGGGCCGAGCAGCGTGTCGATCGCCGCCCGTTCCTCGTCCGTCGGTTTGCTGTCACCGAAGTGCAGGTCCACTTGACATCACCTCACTTGAGTCGCGTCACTTCACTTGAGTGGCGACCGGCAGTTTTTCGATCCGGATCGCCGACGCCTTGAACTCCGCCGTCCCCGCGATCGGGCAGTTGGCCTCGATCGTCAGCTGGTTGGTGTCCACCTCGTCGGGAAAGTGCATGGTCATGAACGCGAGCCCGGGCCGCAGCGCGGTGTCGACCCACACCGGGGCCACCACCGCACCGCGCCGCGAGGAGACCTGGACCTGCTCGCCGACCACCACGCCGTAGCGCTCCGCGTCCTCCGGGCACAGCTCGACGTACTCACCGCGCCGCATCGGCGAGGCGAAACCGCCGCTCTGCACCCCGGTGTTGTACGAGTCGAGCCGCCGCCCGGTGGTCAGCCGGATGGGAAACTGCTCGTCCGTCAGATCGACGGGCGGATCGTGCTGGACGAGCCCGAAGGGCGCGAGCCGGCCCCGCGCCGCCGGGTCTGACTCCCACAACCTGCCGTGCAGATAGCTCGGTTCGAGCCGGTCCGTCTCCGGGCAGGGCCACTGGATGCCCTGATGCTCCTCAAGACGCTCGTACGTCATCCCGTAGTGGTCCGGGGACACCGAGCGCAGCTCGTCCCACACCGCCTCGGAGTCCTCGTACTTCCACTCGTGTCCCATGCGGGAGGCGAGGTCGCAGAGGATGTCGATGTCCTCGCGGGCCTCGCCGGGCGGGACGACCGCCCGCCGCACCCGCTGGACCCGCCGCTCGCTGTTGGTGGTCGTGCCCTCGGTCTCGGCCCAGCCGGCCGTCGCGGGCAGGATCACGTCCGCCAGTTCGGCGGTCTTGGTCAGGAAGATGTCCTGGACGACCAGGAAGTCCAGGGCCTGCATCCGGCGTACCGCCTGCTCGCTGTCGGCCTCCGACTGCGCCGGGTTCTCCCCGATGCAGTAGACGGCCTTGAGCGAGCCCTCCTCCATGGCCTCGAACATCTCCGTCAGGTTCATCCCGTAGTGCGGCTGGATGACGGTGTCCCATGCGGATTCGAACTTCAGCCGGGTGTCCGGGTCCAGGATGTCCTGGAACCCGGGCAGCCGGTTCGGGATGGCGCCCATGTCACCGCCGCCCTGCACGTTGTTCTGTCCGCGCAGGGGCTGCAACCCGGAACCGAAGCGGCCCACGTGCCCGGTCAGGAGCGACAGATTGATGAGCGCCCGGACGTTGTCCGTGCCGTTGTGGTGCTCGGTGATGCCGAGCGTCCAGCACAGCTGGGCGCGCTCGGCACGGGCGTAGGCGTGTGCCAACTCCCGTATCGCGGCGGCCGGTACGCCCGTCACCTTCTCCGCGAGCGACAGCGTCCACGGCTCGACGAGCTGCTTGTACTCCTCGAAACCGGTGGTCGCCCGCTCGATGAACGCCTCGTTCGCGAGGCCCGCGCGGATGATCTCGCGGCCGATCGCGTGGGCCATCGGGATGTCCGTGCCCACGTTCAGCCCGAGCCAGCTCTCGGCCCACTCCGCCGTGGAGGTGCGGCGCGGGTCGACCGCGTACATCCGGGCGCCGTTCCTGATGCCCTTCAGGACGTGCTGGAAGAAGATCGGGTGCGCGAAACGGGCGTTGGAGCCCCACATGACGACCAGGTCGGTGTGTTCGACCTCGGCGTACGAGGAGGTGCCGCCGCCCGAGCCGAAGGCCGCCGACAGGCCCGCCACGCTGGGTGCGTGGCAGGTGCGGTTGCAGGAGTCGACGTTGTTGGTGCCCATGACCACGCGGGCGAACTTCTGCGCCACGTAGTTCATCTCGTTCGTCGCGCGGGCGCAGGAGAACATCCCGAACGCGCCGCGCGCCGCGCCCAGGCCCCGGGCGGCCCGGTCCAGGGCCTCGTCCCAGCTCGCCCGCCGGAAGGGCTCGGCACGGGAGTCACGGACCATGGGGTACTGAAGTCGGTTGTATATCTTGGGAGTTCGGTCTCGCTTCCTCATACGGCGGTCCTCTGGTTCTGCATGGGGCTCCTCATGCGGCGGTCCTCAGGGCGAGCAGGTCCGAGATGGCGTGGACGGTGCGCAGGGTGGGCACCGGGACGTCGGTGATCTCCGCCAGTTCGACGACGGCGGAGAGCAGCACGTCGAGTTCGAGCGGTTTGCCGCGCTCCAGGTCCTGGAGCGTGGAGGTGCGGTGGTCACCGACCCGCTCCGCGCCGGCCAGGCGCCGCTCGATGGAGACGCCCACCCGGCAGCCCAGTGCCTCGGCGACCGCGAGCGTCTCGGTCATCATGATCTCGATGACCCGGCGGGTGCCGCCGTGCAGGCACATCTGCCGCATGGTGGCCCGGGCCAGGGCGCTGATGGGGTTGAAGGAGATGTTGCCGAGCAGCTTGAGCCAGATGTCGTTGCGCAGGTCCGGCTCGACCGGGCACTTGAGCCCGCCGGCCACCATGGCCTCGCCGAACTCCGTACAGCGCACCGAGACCGTACGGTCGGGCTCGCCGATGGAGAACCGGGTGCCTTCGAGGTGGCGGACCACTCCTGGGCCCGCCAGTTCGGTGGCCGCGTAGACGACACAGCCGACGGCCCGGGAGGGCGCGATCACCGCACTGACCGCGCCGCCGGGGTCCACGCTCTCGACACGGTGGCCGTCGTGCGGGCCGCCGTGCCGGTGGAAGTACCACCAGGGAATGCCGTTCTGCGCGGCGATCACCGCGGTCGAGTCGTGGAGCAGGGGCTCGATGAGCGGCCCGCACGCCGCGTACGAGTTGGCCTTCAGGCCCAGGAAGACGAAGTCGACCGGGCCGACCTCGGCCGGGTCGTCGGTGGCGTGGGCCCGGGCGGTGAAGTCACCGCGCGGGCTGAGCACTCGCACTCCGTGCTGCCTCATGGCCGCGAGATGCGGTCCACGGGCGATGAGGTGCACATCGGCACCCGCGCGATGCAGCGCGGCTCCGACGTAGGCGCCGATCGCACCGGCGCCGAGAACTGCCACTTTCACTTGGGGGCTCCGTTCGGTCGAGGGTACCGAGGAGACGCTGAACAGCGTGAACCATGTCGACTGAATATTGTCTACAGTATGGGAGTTGGGGCAGCAAGGGTTCGCGCAGCACCTGGGACGCGGCGCCCTCCGCCGCCGGTGCGGGTTCGAGCCGGCTCAAGGGCTCGCGGAGGGTCGCCTTCCGAACACCCTTGGTAGAGACACGGAGTTCGGCCGGAAAGACCGTTCGTCGGCCGAAACCGACCGTTCACCGCAGCTCGCATACCGCTCACCGCATACGGTCGACCAGTTCGGGTGGAGCTCCTTCCCAACTGAACAACCGCTTCCTATCGTCCGGGATCATGAGTCCCCCTGTAGCCCCACCGGGCTGGAGCCGCTGGCTGGTCCCGCCCGCGGCCCTGTCGGTCCACCTCTCCATCGGACAGGCCTACGCCTGGTCCGTGTTCAAGCCCTCCCTGGAGTCCGCGCTCGATCTCAGCGGCACCCAGAGCGCCCTGCCCTTCCAGCTCGGCATCGTGATGCTCGGTCTGTCCGCCGCGTTCGGCGGCACGCTCGTGGAGCGCAACGGGCCGCGCTGGGCGATGACGGTCGCCCTGATCTGCTTCTCGTCGGGCTTCCTGCTCTCCGCCCTCGGCGCCGCCACCGAGCAGTACTGGCTGATCGTGTTCGGCTACGGCTTCGTCGGCGGCATCGGCCTGGGCATCGGCTACATCTCGCCCGTCTCCACGCTCATCAAGTGGTTCCCGGACCGGCCCGGCATGGCCACCGGCATCGCCATCATGGGATTCGGCGGCGGCGCGCTGATCGCCTCGCCGTGGTCCGCGCAGATGCTGGAGTCCTTCGGCTCCGACAGCTCGGGCATCGCGCTCGCCTTCCTCGTGCACGGACTGACGTACGCCGTCTTCATGTCGCTCGGTGTGTTCCTCGTGCGCGTGCCGCGTCCCGCGAAGACCGCGGCCGACGGCACCCCTGCGCCGCTGGAGGGCGTACAGGTCTCCGCGAACAGTGCCGTGCGCACCCCGCAGTTCTGGCTGCTGTGGATCGTGCTCTGCATGAACGTGACCGCGGGCATCGGCATCCTGGAGAAGGCCGCGCCGATGATCACGGACTTCTTCGCGGACACCTCGACCCCCGTCTCGGTGTCGGCGGCGGCCGGTTTCGTCGCGCTGCTCTCCGCCGCGAACATGGCGGGCCGCATCGGCTGGTCCTCCACGTCCGACCTGATCGGGCGCAAGAACATCTACCGCGTCTACCTGGGCGTCGGCGCGCTGATGTACGCGCTCATCGCCTGGGTCGGGGACTCCTCCAAGCCCGTCTTCATCATCGCCGCGCTGGTGATCCTCTCCTTCTACGGAGGCGGCTTCGCGACCGTCCCCGCCTATCTGAAGGACCTCTTCGGGACCTACCAGGTCGGCGCGATCCACGGACGGCTGCTCACCGCCTGGTCCACGGCCGGCGTCCTCGGACCGCTGATCGTCAACTGGATCGCGGACCGGCAGGAGGAGGCCGGCAAATCCGGCGCGTCCCTGTACGGACTGTCACTGGTCATCATGATCGGGCTGCTCGTGGTCGGGTTCGTCGCGAACGAGCTGGTCCGGCCCGTGGACGCCCGCCATCACGTCCCCGCCCAGCAGAAGAAGGAGGCCGCCGATGTCCACGAGTGACAGCAGTCCGCCCGGTGGCGCCGCCGCGGACGGCCCGGTGCCCGACCGCCGCCCGCTGATCGTCTTCGCCTGGGTCTGGGTGGGAGCGCCGCTGGCCTATGGTCTGTACGAGCTCGTACAGAAAGCGACGCAGTTGTTCACGGGATAAGTGTCCGTACGCGGTCATGGACGGCCCGCCGGACGTGATCATGGGATAGGTACCCGAACGTCCGCTGGAGGGGTGTTCGGGCGTCCGAGGGTCTGACGGAAGCCGACAAGGGTGGCGCGGCAATCCTGTGACTTTACGTGCCCGCGTACCCGTGAGTACCTGATCAGACTGGTGAGTCCCGTTACCCCGGCAAGCAAGGGACCGCCCATGAACGGCTCACGCATCACCGCCGTCGGCCATTACCAGCCCGCCAGGGTTCTCACCAACGAGGACCTGGCGGAGCTGGTCGACACCAGCGACGAGTGGATCACGAGCCGGGTGGGCATCCGTACCCGCCACATCGCCGGACCCGACGAACCGGTCGACGAGCTGGCCGCGCACGCCGCCGCCAAGGCCCTGGCCGCCGCCGGCCTCACCCCCGAGGACATCGACCTCGTCCTGGTGGCCACCTCCACCGCCGTCGACCGCTCCCCGAACATGGCCGCCCGCGTCGCCGCCCGCCTCGGCATCCCGTCACCGGCCGTCATGGACCTGAACGTGGTGTGCGCGGGCTTCACGCACGCGCTCGCCACCGCCGACCACGCCGTACGGGCCGGGGGCGCCACCCGGGTCCTGGTGATCGGCGCCGACAAGATGTCCGAGGTCACCGACTGGACGGACCGCACGACCTGCGTCCTCGTCGGGGACGGGGCGGGCGCCGCCGTCGTCGAGGCCGCCGAGGAAACCGCCATCGGACCCGTGCTCTGGGGCTCGGTGCCCGAGATGGGGCACGCGGTACGCATCGAGGGCACCCCCGCGCGCTTCGCCCAGGAGGGCCAGAGCGTCTACCGGTGGGCCACCACCAAGCTGCCGGCCATCGCCCGCAAGGCCTGCGAGCGCGCCGGGATCACCCCCGAGGACCTCGCCGCGGTCGTGCTGCACCAGGCGAACCTGCGGATCATCGAGCCCCTCGCCGGAAAGATCGGCGCCGTGAACGCCGTCATCGCCCGCGATGTCGTCGAATCCGGCAACACCTCCGCCGCCAGCATCCCGATGGCCCTGTCCAAGCTCGTCGAACGCGGTGAGATCTCCACCGGCGACCGCGTCCTCCTCTTCGGCTTCGGCGGCAACCTCTCGTACGCGGGTCAGGTCATCCACTGCCCGTGACCTGCGGGTCCTGCGGAGTGTGACGAGGCCAACTCCCCCTCGGCCTGGCCATTGTGCGCCGTAGACTGTAGACGAAAGACAATTGATACTGGCTTTCCGGCTGCCGTGCCGTCCGCGCACACGCCGCCACTGCCCAGGAGGGGGACCGCGATGTTGTCGACCGGACTGCCGCAGGGGTCCGTGCCGAAGCTCGAACGGCCGGGTCCGCTCAGGGACCGCGTCTACGAGGCCCTGCTCGAACTGATCACGACACGCGCCCTCCAGCCCGGTCAGCACCTGGTCGAGAGCGAACTGGCCGGACACCTCGGCGTCTCCCGGCAGCCCGTGCGCGAGGCACTGCAGCGGCTGAACACGGAAGGGTGGGTCGACCTGCGGCCCGCCCAGGGCGCGTTCGTGCACGAGCCGACCGAGGCGGAGGCGGACCAACTCCTCACCGTACGCACGCTGTTGGAGGCCGAGGCCGCCCGCCTCGCGGCGGCCAACACGGGCACCTCCGGCATCGCCGACCTGGAGGCGCTGTGCGCCCAGGGCGAGGCGGCCGTGGCCGCCGACGACGTGGACGCCGCGGTCGCGACGAACGCCCGCTTCCACGCCAAGGTCATGGACCTCGCCGGGAACACGGTCCTCGCCGAACTGGCCGCGCAGGTCGACCGGCGCGTGCGCTGGTACTACACCCCGGTCGCCCGGCAGCGCGGGCAGCAGTCCTGGATCGAGCACCGCGACCTGATCGCCGCGATCGCGGACCGCGACGAACAGCGCGCGACCGAGGTCATGCGCACCCACACGGAACACACCCGCAGGACGTACCACGCCCGCCCGCGTGACCAGTGACGGCCCGTCCGCGTGACCAGCAGTGGTTCGCCCGCGTGACCAGTAGTGGTTCGTCGCGTCCGTGACTGCGCCGCGACGTCGATAGTGTGGCGAGATGGCTGACAGAACCGGCGGCGAGCCGCAGACCGACGGGCGCTCCACCCGCTGGGACGACCACAAGGCGCAGCGGCAGCTCGACCTGGTGGACGCGGCGGTGGCCCTCATCGAGGACGAGGGCACGCGCTTCAAGCTGCAGCGGCTGGCGGAGCGCGTGGGCCTGCCGCGCTCGGTGCTCTACCGGCACTTCAAGGACCGCGCCACGCTGGACGAGTTGATCCGCCGGCGGGTGGTGGAGTCGTTCATGCGCGGGATCGAGCCCACCCTCACCTTCGACGGAACGATCGAGGAGTCGGTCCGGCGCGTGGTGGGCGCGCATCTGGACTGGGTGGCCCAACACCCGCGCCTGTACGCCTACATGGGCGTCGGCGAGCATGCCATGGGCGACGGATCGCTGGTCGCGGACACCAAGGCGGCCATCGCGCTGATGCTCAGCGAGCGGTTCGGGGACGTGCTCAAGGCACTCGGGGTGCCCGAGGCGCCGATCCGTTCGGTGGCGATCGGCATCGTGGGCTTCGTGGACACCTCCGTCAACCAGTGGGTGCGTGACGAGCAGCGCGAGCTGTCCGAGGAGGAACTGCGCGCGATGCTGTGCCGTTCGGTCTGGGCGGTGCTGGACGCGACGCTGCGGAGTCTGGGCGTGGAGCTGTCGCCACAGCAGCGCGTGGCGGATCTGTAGGCGTTTTCAGCCGGATCGGCGGAGGGCCTGAGCCCTCCGCCCCGTGCTGCGCGTGTGCCGGCGCGGCTGTCAGCCGCGTCCCGCCGGGCTTGTGGCTGTCAGCCGCGTGCCGCCGGGACGGCCCGCGCGGCCCGGTGCAGCGACTCGGTGTCCGTGAACTTCACGCGCGGACGGCCCTGGGCCTCGCCCGCTGCCCGTTCCGCACGGTCTATCGCATGCCAGGCGTCCACCCCCAGCGCGTCCGTCGTCGTACGCACCCCGCCGCGCACCGGCTGTGCCAGGCGGCCGGCGGCGAAGTCGTCGAGGAGGGACTCGACCGTCTCGTGGGCGCAGGTCTTGTTCGTCCCTATGAAGCCGGTGGGCCCGCGCTTGATCCAGCCCGCGACGTAGACGCCGGGCTCGACCCTGCCGCTCTCGTGGGGGACGGTCGCGCTGTCCTCGTCGAAGGGCAGGCCGGGGACGGGCCGGGCCCGGTAGCCGACCGAGCGCAGGACGAGACCGGTCTCCAGGACCTGTGTCCCGCCGGTGGGCAGGGCGCGTACGGTGCCGTCCTCGTCCGTGTGCAGCGCGGTGGCGGTGACCTCAAGGGCCCGGACACAGGTGTCTCCGGTGAGCCGCACCGGACTGGTCAGGAAGCGCAGCACGATACGGCGGCGGCCCTCGACCCGCGTCCGGGCGGCGAGCTGTGCCAGGAGCCGGGTCTTCTCGGTGGCGGCCGGGTCCAGGTCGCCGGGCCACCCTTCGACGCTCACGTCCACGTCCTCGATGGCGGCGAGCGCGAGGAGTTCGGGCAGGGTGAACGCCGCCTGGGCGGGACCGCGGCGGCCCAGGAGGACGACCTCGCGGACCTTGCTCGCGCGGAGCGCGGCGAGCGCGCGGTCGGAGATGTCGGTACGGGCCAGCACCTCCGGGTCGGCGGTGAGGATGCGGGCGACGTCGAGCGCGACGTTCCCGTTGCCGATGACGACGGCCCGCTCGGTGTCCAGGTCGTACGTGTCGTCCGCGCGGTCGGGATGGCCGTTGTACCAGCCGACGAAGTCCGTCGCTGAGGCGCTGCCCCGCAGGTCCTCGCCGTCGATACCGAGCCGCTTGTCGGTCGCGGCGCCGACGGCGTAGATCACCGCGTGGTGCTCGCGCAGGAGGTCGGCGTGGGTGAGGTGGGTGCCGACCTCGACGCCGAGACGGTAGCTGAAACCCGGCTGGGATTCGATGGTCCGGAAGAGCCGGGTGACCTGCTTGGTGTCCTGGTGGTCCGGTGCCACGCCGGCCCGCGCGAGCCCGTACGGCGTCGGGAGGCGGTCGTAGACCGTGGCCCGCACACCGGGATGGCGCAGCAGCTCGTCGGCGGCGAAGAGACCGGCGGGGCCCGCACCGACGACGGCGACGGACAACTCGCCCGCCGGCAGCACGCGTTGCCGGGGCACGACGTACATGGGGGTGCGGTCGGCGTGCGGGTTCTCCTTGTAGTAGGAGGCGTTCAGTTCCAGGAACGGCAACTCGCCTTCGCCGAGGGCCGTATGCGGCTTGAGCGCGTCCACCGGGCAGGCGGTCGTGCAGGCGCCGCAGTCCACGCAGGTGACGGGATCGACGTACAGCATCTCGGCCGTCGCGAAACCGGGTTCGCCCGGCGCGGGGTGGATGCAGTTGACCGGACAGGCCAGCACGCAGGAGGCGTCGGCGCAGCAGGATCGGGTGACGACGTACGGCACGGCGGGCTGGTCTCCGTTCGGGGATGGGGCGAGGCGCGGCTGGTGGCGGCTCAGTCGGTGTGCAGGGCGGGCTCACCGCGGAAGCGCGCCGGGCGGCCGTCGATGCGCAGAGCCCTCCACAGCGGCCGGGACACCTTGTTCATCAGGCCGATGTCCTGGGCGAGCATCCGTACGTCGGAGAAGAGGTCGTGGAGCATCCGCTGCCCGGCCTCGGACTTCCAGAAGACGTCCTTGACCACCCAGGCCGGGATGCCGACCTGCGCGGCGGACTTCCGGTCGGGAATCATGATGACGTCGCACAGGGTGCGCATGATCAGCGGGAAGAGGAGGGACAGCGCGCCACGGCGGACCTTGCCGAAGCGCGGCACGCGCAGCCGCAGGAACTCATGGGCGAAGGAGATGTGCCGGGCCTCCTCGGCGATGTGGATCTGCATGATCCGCTGCGGGAGGGGATGCACCGGCTCCCCGCTGCGCAGGGCGCCCTTCTGCAGATGGTCGATGGGCTCCTCGCCGGCCAGGATGCCGGTGAAGAACGCCTCGGGGTAGAGCGAACCGGCCAGCGGCAGGACCCGGCTGAGCTGCCGGAACCAGCGCTTGCCGCCCGCGGTGTCCACGCCGGTGCGGTTGACCAGCTCCTGGAACATCTGCGTGTGGTGGGTCTCCTCGGTGATCTCATGGGTGAGATACCTGAACTCCTGGTCCCGGTTGTCCAGTTGGTAGATGTAGTCGAGGGCTCCGCGCATGAGGAGGTTCTCGAACTGCATGCCGACCTTCGCGATGACCGCCCAGCGCCAGATCCCGATCCGGATCCGGGCTTCGAGCGGCTGCTCCTGGTACCAGGGGTGGGCGCCCAGGGCGTCCGCGCTGGTGAGCACCCAGCGCGGGTCGTCGAGGTCCACGGCGAACTCGGGATCGTCCCACTTGATGTCGACGAAGGCGTTGAAGTTGACGTTCACGGAGCCCTCGGACAGGGTCCGCAGGCGCTCGTCGTAGAGCTTCCTGGTCAGGTGCGTGGTCATCTTCGTCCTCGGTTGTCTGCTCGGCCGCCATGGGGGGAGGCGGGTGCGCGGGCCGGTGCGTTGCTGTGCCGTCGTGCGGGGCTGGGGCTGCGGTTCGGGCGGGGGATGCGGGCCGTACGGTCAGGCGACGCGGGGGGCTTCCTGGGCGTCGGCCGCGGTGTCCACGACGCCCGGGGCGGAGGGGGCGGACGGGGCTGACGTGTCCGTGGCGGGTGTGCGTGCGGAGGTCCGCGCCCCCGCCGTGGCGAAGTGCAGCGGGCCGTCCTCGACGGGGGCGTCCCGGAGCATGGCGCGGTCGCGGTAGTAGTTGTTCCACAGCCGCCACGGGGCACGGGTGCCCTGGCGCGGCATGACCTCGTCGGCGCGGGTGATGTAGCCGGAGGTCAGCGCCTCGCCCATGACGGAGGCCGCCGAGCGGTCACCGTCGGACGCCACCGGGGTGGCGACGTCGTGCCCGTGACGGCGCATGTGCGCGATGAGCCGGGCGGTGTAGTCGGCCGCCAGGTCCGCCTTCAGGGTCCAGGAGGCGTTGGTGTAGCCGATGACGAGGGACATGTTGGGGACGCCCTCCAGCAGGACCGCCTTGTAGAGGACGCGGTCCTTGACGTCCACCGGCTCGCCGTCGACGGTGAGCGCCATGCCGCCCAGGAGACGGACGGTCAGCCCCGTGGCGGTGACGACGATGTCGGCCTTCAGCTCCTCGCCGGACGTCAGCCGGATGCCGTCGGAGGTGAAGGTGTCGATGTGGCCGGTGGCGATCGACGCCTTCTTGCTCTTGAGCACCTTGAACAGGTCGCCGCCGGGGACGACGCACAGCCGCTGGTCCCAGGGCTTGTACGCCGGGCTGAAGTGGCGCATGTCGACGTCCTTGCCGGCCCGGGCCCGTACCAGCCCGAGGAGAATCCTGCGGGCGAGGCGGGGGTACTTCCGGCAGAAGGCGTAACTCCCTCGCTGCAGGGCGATGTTGCGGGCACGGGCGATCCTGTGCGTCAGCCGGGCCGGGGCGCGCAGCAGCTGCAGGACGCGGGTCAGCGGGTCGATCTCGGGCAGCCCGAGGACGTACGTGGGGGAGCGCTGCAGCATGGTGACGTGCGCCGCGTCGTCGGCCATCGCGGGCAGCAGGGTGATGGCGGTGGCCCCGGAACCGATGACGACCACGCGCCGACCGGTGTGGTCGAGGTCTTCCGGCCACTGCTGCGGATGGACGAGCGTGCCCTGGTAGTCGGCCTCGCCGGGGAACTGCGGCCGATAGGGGATGTCGTAGTCGTAGTAGCCGGTCGATCCGATGACGTAACCCGCGCTGTACGACTCGCGCTCGCCGGTGCTCTCGTCCTCGACCTCGACGGTCCAGCGGCCGGTGGCGTGCGAGAAGTCGGCACTGATCGCCCGGCGGCGGAAGCGGATGCGCTCCAGTACGCCGTCCTGGGCGGCGGTGTCCTCGACGTACTGCCTGATCTGCGCGCCGTCGGCGAGGATGCGCGCGTCGTGCCAGGGGCGGAACCCGAATCCGAAGGTGTGCATGTCGGAGTCGGAACGGACACCGGGATACCGGAAGAGGTCCCAGGTGCCACCGACGCGGGCCCGGCGTTCCAGGACGACGAGTGAGGCTCCTGGTAGGGCACGCAGTACGTGGCAGGCGGCACTGACACCGGAGATTCCGGCGCCGATGACCAGGACGTCGACGTGCTGCTGCTCCATCGCGAAGGATCCTCACTGATGACTGACGGCTACTCAGAAACATGCTCGACTTCAGTGCGCTACCCGCAATTTACCTGCGACACCATGTTTCAGATACCCCCGGTAACGTGTCGTAGATCACAGTGACACCCCCAAAGGTGGTCGATTCGCACCGGTCTGCACCCCGTCAGGGGTGCGGGGAACTGCGCGACCAGCCACGACGCACCCGCGGCCAAAAAGCACCCCCGGGCGGAGCCCGAACTGCCCCGCGCGCCACCGGCGCACGCTCCTTTGTCCACTCAGTGGAAAAAGTGAGAGGCAATTCCTGCTCAACTTCTTCCCACCCCCGGCAGCCACTGCTACGTTCCCCTCGAAAGACAACGACGGCGGTGCCGATGAGGCGGGGAGGGGCTCGTGAGACGTATGACAGCGCGACCCGGGAACGCCCACCAGGCGCGCCTGCTCAGACTGCTGCGTGACGGCGGCCCGAACTCGCGGGCGCAGCTGGGGGACCAGGTCGATCTCTCCCGGTCGAAACTGGCCGTGGAGGTCGAGCGCCTCCTGGAGACCGGCCTCGTGGTGGCCGACGGACTCGCCGCCTCCCGCGGCGGCCGCAGGTCCCACAACATCCGGCTCGCTCCAGCGCTGCGCTTCCTGGGCGTCGACATCGGAGCCACGTCGATAGACGTCGCCGTCACCAACGCGGAGCTGGAGGTGCTGGGACACATCAACCAGCCCATGGACGTACGCGAGGGCCCGGTCGCGGTCTTCGAGCAAGTCCTGTCCATGGCGGCGAAGTTGAAGGCATCCGGACTCGCCGAGGGGTTCGACGGCGCCGGCATCGGGGTACCCGGTCCGGTTCGCTTCCCCGAAGGTGTCCCGGTCGCCCCGCCGATCATGCCGGGCTGGGACGGGTTCCCCGTCCGCGAGGCGCTCAGTCAGGACCTCGGCTGCCCCGTCATGGTCGACAACGACGTGAACCTGATGGCGATGGGGGAGCAGCACGCGGGCGTGGCCCGCTCCGTGGGCGACTTCCTCTGCGTCAAGATCGGTACCGGTATCGGCTGCGGGATCGTCGTCGGCGGAGAGGTCTACCGCGGTACGACGGGCAGCGCGGGCGACATCGGCCACATCCAGGCCGTACCGGACGGCCGCCCGTGCGCGTGCGGCAACCGGGGCTGCCTGGAGGCCCACTTCAGCGGTGCGGCCCTGGCGCGCGACGCCACGGACGCCGCCCACCAGGGGCTTTCCCAGGAACTCGCGGCACGACTGGAGGCGGCGGGTGTCCTGAGCGCCATCGACGTCGCCGCCGCGGCTGCCGCGGGGGACGCCACCGCGCTCGATCTGATCCGCGAGGGCGGTACCCGCACCGGCCAGGTCATCGCCGGACTCGTCAGCTTCTTCAACCCGGGCCTGGTGGTCATCGGCGGCGGAGTGACCGGCCTCGGCCACACCCTGCTCGCCGCGATCCGCACCCAGGTCTACCGCCAGTCGCTGCCTCTCGCGACCGGCAACCTACCCATCGTCCTGGGGGAGTTGGGCCCCACCGCCGGAGTCATCGGCGCGGCCCGCCTCATCAGCGACCACCTGTTCTCACCCGCGTAACACCCGCTCGAAGAGCCGCACACACGCCACTTCTGTCTGAGCCGACCCCGTAACCAGCAGTCAGTAACCGGTAAGCAACCAGTAAGCGCCTCTCCCGGAGGCGCCCCCTTCCCGAGCCGCCACCCACCTGGCTTCGCCCTGCCTCACTCCGCCCTGCCCTGAAACCGGCCCACATGCCGAGGGGAACCGTCATGGCACCAGAACCACCCCTTCTCACGATGTCCGGCATCACCAAGTCGTTCCCCGGTGTCCGGGCCCTCGACGGCGTCGACCTCGACGTCCTGCCGGGCGAAGTGCACTGCCTGCTCGGCCAGAACGGCGCCGGAAAGTCCACGCTCATCAAGGTCCTGGCCGGCGCCCACCAGCCGGACGACGGCGCCATCGGCTGGCGCGGCGAGCAGGTCACCCTGCGCTCGCCGATCGCCGCCATGCGCCTGGGCATCGCCACCATCTACCAGGAACTCGACCTGGTGGAGGGCCTGTCGGTGGCCGAGAACGTCTACCTCGGCCATGAACCGACCTCCGCAGGATTCGTCGTACGCGGCAAGGACGCACGGGCCTCGACGGCCGCCCTCCTCAAGCGACTCGGTCACCCCGAGATCGATCCGGGCCGGCTCGTCGGCGAACTGTCCGCCGCCCACCAGCAGATCGTCTCCATGGCCAGGGCGCTCTCCCACGACGTACGCCTCATCGTCATGGACGAACCGTCCGCGGCCCTCGACCCGGACGAGGTCGACAACCTCTTCCGCATCGTCGGGGACCTCACCGCCGAGGGCGTCGCCGTCGTCTACATCTCGCACCGGCTGGAGGAGATCCGCCGCATCGGCGACCGGGTCACCGTCCTCAAGGACGGCCGCGCGGTGGCGAACGGACTGCCCGCGAAGTCGACGCCGACCCGTGAGGTCGTCGCGCTGATGACCGGCCGGAACGTCGAGTACGTCTTCCCGCCGCGGCCGGGGCACCAGGACCTGCCCGAGCCCGTGCTCGAAGTCCGAAACCTCTCGCGCCAGGGCGAGTTCGAGTCGCTCGACCTCACCCTGCGGCCCGGCGAGATCGTCGGCCTCGCGGGACTCGTCGGCTCCGGCCGCTCCGAGATCCTGGAGACGATCTACGGCGCCCGCAAGCCCAGCACCGGCCAGGTGAGCGTGCAGGGAAAGCAGTTGAAGCCCGGCAGCGTACGGGCCGCCGTCGCCGCCGGACTCGGCCTCGCCCCCGAGGAACGCAAGGCGCAGGCCCTGCTGATGCTGGAATCCGTCACCCGGAACGTCTCCGTGTCCTCCATGTCCCGCTTCAGCTTCGGGGGCTGGCTCGACCGGACCGCCGAACGGGACGCGGCGCGCAAGGCGACCCGCGAACTGTCGCTGCGCCCCGACAACCCGTCCGCCCTCATCCGCACCCTGTCCGGCGGCAACCAGCAGAAGGCGGTCCTCGCCCGCTGGCTGCTGCGCGGCTGCCGGGTCCTGCTGCTCGACGAACCCACCCGCGGCGTCGACGTCGGCGCCCGCGCCGAGCTGTACGCCGTCATCCGCCGCCTCGCCGACGAAGGCCTGGCCGTGCTCATGGTCTCCAGTGAAGTACCCGAGGTCCTCGGCCTCGCCGACCGCGTCCTGGTGCTCCGAGAGGGCCGGGTCGTCCACCGGGCGCCCGCCCAGGAGCTCGACGAACACCGCGTACTCGACCTCGTCATGGAAGGAAGCCCGGCGTCATGACGCAGCCCGTGTCCCCGCCCCGGGACGACACCCCGAAGCTGTCATCGAAGGCGGAGCCCAGCCCCTGGCGGGCGGTCGTGGCCCGCGCCGACGTCCGCACCCTGTCACTGCTCGGTGTGCTCGCCGTCCTGATCCTCATCGGAGGCATCACCAAGCCCGACGAGTTCCTCGACACCCGCAACCTCCAACTCGTCCTGACCCAGGCTTCGGTGATCGGTGTCGTCACCGTCGGGATGACCTTCGTCATCATCTCCGGCGGCATCGACCTGTCCGTCGGCGCGATCGTGGCCCTCGCCTCGGTCTGGGCGACCACCGTCGCCACCCAGGACTTCGGCTTCACGGGGGTCCTGTTCACGGCGGTGCTCGTCGGTGTCGGCTGCGGCCTCGTGAACGGGGTGCTGATCGCGTACGGCGCCATGGTCCCGTTCATCGCGACCCTCGCCATGCTCGCCTCGGCCCGCGGCCTCGCCCTGCAGATCACCGACGGCAACACCCAGGTCGTCACCATCGACGGCATCCTCGACCTCGGTGAGCGGGACTCCTACATCCTCGGTGTCCCGCCGCTGGTCCTGATGTTCGCGGTCGTGACGATCATCGGCTGGCTCGTGCTCAACCGCACCACCTTCGGCCGGCGCACGGTGGCCGTCGGCGGCAATGCGGAGGCGACCCGGCTCGCCGGCATCGACGTACGCCGCCAGCGCCTCTACCTCTACCTGCTCTCCGGACTGTGCTGCGGCATCGCGGCCTTCATGCTGATCATCCTGTCCGGCTCGGGCCAGAACACCAACGGCAACCTGTACGAGCTCGACGCGATCGCCGCCGCGATCATCGGCGGCACCCTGCTCACGGGAGGCCGCGGCACCATCGTCGGCTCGGTGCTCGGGGTGCTGATCTTCACCACGATCACGAACATCTTCGCTCTCAACAACTTGCAGAGCGACGTCCAGCAGATCGCCAAGGGCGCGATCATCGTCGCCGCCGTGCTCGTCCAGCGCCGCACCGCCAACACCACGTAGAGCCGCGCACGGAGCCACGTAGAGCCACGCAGAGCCGCACATGAAGCAGCACGCGAAGCACCCCGCACAGCACCGCCCCGCACGACCTGAGGGACTCGCCTTGAGGAAAGGGACCACCGCCATGCCAGAGCTCACGAGCCGCAGAGGACTGCTCTTCGGCACCGCCGCCGTCTCGGCCGGTGTCCTCCTCGCCGGTTGCACCAGCAACGACTCCGACGACGAGCCGGCCTCCAACGACCAGCCCGCCGCCGACGACAAGAAGGGCAAGCAGGTCACCATCGGCTTCGCCGGCCCCCAGGCCGACCACGGCTGGCTCAACGCGATCAACGACAACGCGAAGAGCCGCGCCAAGAAGTACGAGGACGTGACGCTGGAGATCACCGAGGGCTCCAACGACACCGCGGCCCAGATCGGCCAGATAGAGACGCTGATCAACAAGAAGGTCGACGTCCTGGTCATCCTGCCCGCCGACGGCAAGGCCCTCACCCAGGTCGGCCTCAAGGCCATGCGGGCCGGCATCCCGGTGGTCAACCTCGACCGCATCTTCAACTCCCCGCAGGCGTACCGCAGTTACATCGGCGGCGACAACTTCGGCATGGGTCTCAACGCCGGTCACTACATCGGCGAGAAGCTCAAGGACAAGAAGAACGCCAAGGTCATCGAGCTGGCCGGACTCGACAACCTGGAACTCACCAAGCAGCGCACGGCCGGCTTCGACGCGGCCCTCAAGAACTACCCGAACATCAAGAAGGTGGCCCGCCAGGCCGCCGAGTTCACCGTCGAGTCGGGACAGGCCAAGATGTCCCAGCTGCTGCAGGCCCAGTCGAGCTTCGACGCGCTGTGGAACCACGACGACGACCAGGGCGTCGGCGCCCTGCGCGCCATCGAGCAGGCCGGCCGGGACGACTTCCTGATGGTCGGCGGAGCGGGCGCGCTGTCCGCCATGCAGGCCATCGAGTCGGACAACAGCGTCCTCAAGGCCACCGTCCTGTACCCGCCGACCATGGCCGCGTCCGCGATCGACCTCGCCCGGGCGCTCGGCCAGGGCAAGGGCATCAGCGGCCTCGCGGAGTTCGAGATCCCCTCGTCCCTGACGCTCTACTCGGCGGTCGTGGACAAGGAGAACGTCAAGACGTACCTGCCTACCGGCTTCAAGTAGGCAGTGCCCGTAGGGGGCGCCCGTCGGGGGCGCCCGTGAGGGGCGCCCTCAAGGGGCGCGGGGAACTGCGCGACCGGCCACAGTGATCCCGCAGCCTCCGAACCACCGCAACCCGGCGGGCGCCCCATGCACCCCCCACCGCGCCATGACGAAGAGGAGGACCTCCCGATGGGACAGCCGCAGCAGCCTGACGAGGAACAGGCCGGGGCGCAAGCCGGGGCACAGGCCGGCAGACCCCCGCTGGGCGTCGGCATGGTCGGATACGCGTTCATGGGCGCCGCCCACTCCCAGGGCTGGCGCACCGCGGACCGCGTCTTCGAGCTCCCGCTCCGACCCGTCCTCGCCGCCGTCTGCGGCCGTGACGCGGCAGCCGTGAGAACGGCGGCCGACCGGCTCGGCTGGGCCGCCGCCGAGACCGACTGGCGGGCCCTGATCGCCCGCGACGACGTCGACCTCGTGGACGTCTGCACCCCCGGCGACAGCCACGCCGAGATCGCCATCGCAGCCCTCGCCGCGGGCAAGCACGTGCTGTGCGAGAAGCCCCTCGCCAACACGGTCGAGGAGGCCGAGGCGATGACCGCCGCCGCCGAGGCCGCCGCGGCGCGCGGCCAGGTGGCGATGGTCGGCTTCAACTACCGCCGGGTGCCCGCGACGGCGCTGGCCAGAAAGATGGTCGCCGAGGGCCGCATCGGCGCACTGCGGCACGTACGGGTGACGTACCTTCAGGACTGGCTGGTGGACCGGGAGTTCCCGCTGACCTGGCGGCTGCGCAGGGAGTCGGCGGGCTCGGGCGCGCTCGGCGACCTCGGCGCCCACATCGTCGACCTCGCGCAGTACGTGGCGGGCGAGCCGGTGATCGGGGTGTCCGCGCTCACCGAGACCTTCGTACGGGAGCGGCCGTTGCTCTCCGGAGCCTCCAGCGGCCTCTCGGCGGCCGGCGGCGGTGAACGGGGGCCCGTCACGGTCGACGACGCCGCCCTGTTCACCGGGCGGTTCGCCTCCGGCGCCCTCGCGTCCTTCGAGGCCACCCGGTTCGCGACCGGCCGCAAGAACTCCCTGCGCATCGAACTCAACGGCGAGAAGGGCTCGCTGGCCTTCGACCTGGAACGCCTCAACGAACTCTCGTACCACGACGGTACGGAGCCGGCCGCGCACGCGGGCTTCCGCCGCATCCTCGTCACCGAACCCGAGCACCCCTACCTGGAGGCCTGGTGGCCGCCGGGCCACGGCCTCGGCTACGAGCACACCTTCGTGCACCAGGCCCGCGACCTGGTCCACACGATCGCGGAGGGCGGGCAGCCGTTGCCGTCCTTCGCCGACGGGCTGCAGGTGCAGCGCGTGCTCGCGGCGGTCGAGGAGAGCGCCGAGAAGAACTCCGTCTTCACCCCCATCGCCAGCTGAGGAGGGCAAGTCCCGATGCCGCGCACCTTCACGCTCTTCACCGGCCAGTGGGCCGACCTGCCGCTCGAAGAGGTCTGCCGCCTCGCCCGCGACTTCGGTTACGACGGCCTCGAACTCGCCTGCTGGGGCGACCACTTCGAGGTCGACAAGGCTCTCGCGGACCCCGGATACCTGGACTCGCGGCGCGAACTGCTCGACAAGTACGGCCTCAAGTGCTGGGCCATCTCCAACCACCTGGTCGGCCAGGCCGTCTGCGACGCCATCATCGACGAACGCCACCAGGCGATCCTGCCCGCCCGCATCTGGGGCGACGGCGAGGCCGAGGGCGTACGGCAGCGGGCGGCGGCCGAGATCGCCGACACCGCGCGGGCCGCCGCGGCCTTCGGCGTCGACACCGTCATCGGCTTCACCGGCTCCGCGATCTGGCACCTGGTCGCGATGTTCCCGCCGGCCCCCGAGTCGATGATCGAGCGCGGCTACCAGGACTTCGCCGACCGCTGGAACCCCATCCTCGACGTCTTCGACCACGAGGGCGTGCGGTTCGCCCACGAGGTCCACCCCAGCGAGATCGCGTACGACTACTGGACGACCAAGGAGGCGCTCAAGGCGGTCGACCACCGGCCGGCCTTCGGCCTGAACTTCGACCCCTCGCATTTCGTCTGGCAGGACCTCGACCCGGTCGGTTTCCTCTACGACTTCCGCGACCGGATCTACCACGTCGACTGCAAGGAGGCGCGCAAGCGCCTCGACGGCCGCAACGGCCGCCTCGGCTCGCACCTCCCGTGGGGCGATCCCCGCCGCGGCTGGGACTTCGTGTCCGCGGGCCACGGCGACGTGCCCTGGGAGGACGTGTTCCGGATGCTGCGCTCCATCGACTACACGGGACCGGTCTCGGTCGAGTGGGAGGACGCGGGCATGGACCGCCTCCAGGGCGCACCCGAGGCACTCACCCGGCTGAAGGCCTTCGACTTCGAACCGCCCACCGCGTCCTTCGACGCGGCGTTCGGCGGCAACGACTAGCCACCCCCCTCGCAGAGTTCTCTCTCCGGGGTGACGGCGCACCCCGGCGTATCGCACCCGCAGGAACCACCAGCCCCATTCTGGAGGCACCCGTGCACGCGAACGACCCCACCAGCACCGACAGCACCGACCGTCACAGAGCCGACCGTCACAGAGCCGACAGCCACGCGGGCGACAGTCACAGAGGCCGCCCGAAGATACGGGTCCGCAAGGCGCTGGCCCTGCTCACCGGCGCACTCCTCGCCGGTGCCTCACTCACCCTCGCCACACCCCCGGCGGGCGCGGCCCCCGCGGACCCGGGCGCGGCCCCCGCCGCCCCGGTCGCCGCCGAGGACTTCCAGCAGGTCACCCTCGCCAAGGGCGAGGCCGAGACGGGCGAGCCCATGTCGCTGGCCGTCCTCCCGGACCGCTCGGTCCTGCACACCTCGCGCGACGGCGAGCTGCGGCTCACCGACAGCGCGGGCAACACCGAACTGGCGGGCAAGCTCGACGTCTACTCGCACGACGAGGAAGGCCTGCAGGGCGTCGGCGTCGACCCCGGCTTCGCCGACAACCGCTTCATCTACCTCTACTACGCGCCGCCGCTGGACACCCCGGCGGGCGACGCCCCCGAGACGGGCACCGCGGCCGACTTCGCGCCCTTCGACGGCGTCAACCGCCTCTCCCGCTTCGTCCTGAACGCCGACGGCACCCTCGACAACGCCAGCGAGAAGAAGATCCTCGACGTCCCCGCGACCCGCGGCATCTGCTGCCACGTCGGCGGCGACATCGACTTCGACGCGGACGGCAACCTCTACCTGTCGACCGGTGACGACTCCAACCCGTTCCAGTCGGACGGCTACGCGCCCATCGACGAGCGCGCCGACCGCAACCCCGTCTTCGACGCCCAGCGCACCTCCGGCAACACCAACGACCTGCGCGGCAAGATCCTGCGCGTCAAGGTCAACGCCGACGGCTCGTACGACATCCCCGACGGCAACCTCTTCGCACCCGGCACGGACAAGACGCGGCCCGAGATCTACGCGATGGGCTTCCGCAACCCGTTCCGCTTCAGCGTCGACAAGGAGACCGGCATCCTCTACGTCGGCGACTACGGCCCCGACGCCGGTGCCGCCGACCCCGCGCGCGGCCCCGCCGGACAGGTCGAGTTCGCCCGCGTGACCGAGCCCGGCAACTTCGGCTGGCCCTACTGCACCGGCGACAACGACGCCTACGTCGACTACGACTTCGCCACGAAGACCTCGGGCGCCGCCTTCGACTGCGCCGCGCCCAAGAACACCTCGCCGAACAACACGGGACTGACCGACCTGCCCCCGGCCCAGGCCGCCTGGATCCCCTACGACGGCGGTTCCGTGCCCGAGTTCGGCACCGGCTCCGAGTCCCCGATGGGCGGACCGGTCTACCACTTCGACCCCTCCCTCGACTCCCCGGTCAAGTTCCCCGAGGCGTACGACGGCGACTTCTTCGCCGGTGAGTTCGGCCGCCGCTGGATCAAGCGGATCTCCTCGGACGGCGACGGCACCGTGCAGTCCATCAACGACGTGCCGTGGACCGGTACCCAGGTCATGGACATGGCCTTCGGCCCGGACGGCGCGCTGTACGTCCTCGACTACGGCGTGTCCTGGTTCGGCGGCGACGAGAACTCCGCCCTGTACCGCATCGAGAACGCCACCGACGGCCACTCGCCCGTCGCCCAGGCCACGGCCGACAAGCAGTCGGGACAGGCGCCGCTGAAGGTCAAGTTCTCCTCGGCCGGCTCCACGGACGCCGACGGCGACACCCTCACGTACAGCTGGGACTTCGGCGACGGCGGCACGTCCACCTCGGCCAACCCGACGCACACGTACAAGGCGAACGGCACCTACACCGCGACCCTGACGGCGAAGGACCCCGACGGCCGCACCGGCAGCTCCAGCGTGCAGATCGTCGTCGGCAACACCGCCCCCAAGGTGACCCTCCAACTCCCCGAGGACGGCCAGCTGTTCGCCTTCGGTGACGCGGTGCCCTTCAAGGTGAAGGTGACCGACCCGGAGGACGGCACCATCGACTGCGCCAAGGTCAAGGTCACCTTCGTCCTCGGCCACGACAGCCACGGCCACCCGGTGACCTCGGCCAACGGCTGCACCGGCACCATCCAGACCAGCGCCGACGGCGGCCACGACGAGGACGCCAACATCTTCGGCGTCTTCGACGCGGAGTACACCGACGGCGGAGGCGGCGGCCAGCAGGCGCTCACCACGCACGACCAGTCCGTCGTCCAGCCCAAGCACCGCCAGGCCGAGCACTTCGGCAAGTCCGAGGGCGTGACGATCACGGAGCGGGCCGGCGCGCACGGCGCGAAGACCGTCGGTGACATCCACAACAAGGACTGGATCTCCTTCGAGCCGTACGTCCTGAGCAACGCCACGAAGCTCACGGCACGCGTCTCCTCCGCGGGCACGGGCGGCAAGCTCGAAGTCCGCGCGGGCTCGCCCACCGGACGCCTCCTGGGCAGCGCGACCGTCCCGGTGACCGGCGGCTGGGAGACCTTCCAGGACGTCACCGCCTCCCTGTCCAAGGCGCCGCGCGGCACGACCACGCTCTACCTCGTCTTCAAGGGACGCGGCACCGGGGCCCTGTACGACGTGGACGACTTCACGTTCACGACCCGCTGACCGCCGAACCGCTGATTCGCCGAGGGAGGTCTTTCATGCGAGCAACTGGCCGTACCGCGACCGCGGTGGTCGGCGCCGCCCTGCTCATCGGGTGCGTGTCCGGGCCGGCGGCGTCGAAGGGTCCGGACGGTCCGGACGGGCCGAAGGGACACGCGGACGGGGAGCGGGTCCTGGTGTTCTCCGAGACCGCCGGATTCCGGCACGACTCCATCCCCGAGGGCATCGCCGCGGTGCAGGCACTCGGAGCCGAACACGGCTTCGCGGTCGACGCCACCGAGGACTCGCGCGCCTTCTCCGCGCGAAACCTCGCCCGGTACGACGCCGTGGTGTTCCTCTCCACGACCGGGGACGTCCTCACCGACGGGCAGCAGAAGGCGTTCGAGCGGTACATCGGGCAGGGCGGCGGTTACGTGGGCATCCACGCCGCCGCCGACACCGAGTACGACTGGGAGTTCTACGGCGGCCTCGCCGGCGCCTACTTCCAGTCGCACCCGGCGATCCAGCCCGCCCGCGTCGAGGTCGAGGACCGGGCCCACCCGGCCACCTCGCACCTCGGGGAGTCCTGGAACCGCACGGACGAGTGGTACAACTACCGCTCCAACCCGCGCGACCGGGCCCATGTACTGGCCTCGCTCGACGAGTCGTCGTACACCGGCGGCACGATGAGCGGCGACCACCCGATCGCCTGGTGCCAGGAGTACCGGGGCGGCCGTTCCTTCTACACGGGCAGCGGCCACACCAAGGAGTCGTACGCCGACCCCGCCTTCCGGCAGCATCTGCTGGGCGGCATCCGCTGGGCCGTCGGCGACACCCAGGCCGACTGCCGTCCGGAGAAGGGCTACACGCCCCTCTTCGACGGGAGTGCCGAGTCACTGGCCGCCTGGAAGCAGGCGGGACCGGGCGCGTTCTCGCTCTCGGACGACGGGACACTCACGTCGTCCGGCGGCCTGGGCATGCTCTGGTACGGCGCCTCGGAGTTCACCTCGTACTCGCTGAAGCTCGACTGGAGGATGGCGAGTTCCTTTGGCGACGACAACTCCGGTGTCTTCGTGGGCTTCCCGGCCTCCGACGACCCGTGGTCGGCCGTCGACAACGGGTACGAGATCCAGATCGACGCGACCGACGCCCCCGACCGCACCACCGGGGCCGTGTACAGCTTCCAGTCCGCCGACATCAAGAAGCGCGACCGTGCGCTGAACCCGCCGGGGGAGTGGAACACGTACGAGATCCGCGTGGAGGGCGAACGACTCCGCGTCTGGCTCAACGGCGTGAAGATCAACGACTACACCAACACCGATCCGGCGCGGAGCCTGCGGGACGGTCATGTCGGCATCCAGAACCACGGTGCCGAGGACCAGGTGTCCTTCCGCGACGTCCGGATCAAGGAACTGCCCGTGCGCCCGGTGCGAACCGCCGCGCACGCCCTGATGACCCCGTCCGGCCTGTCCGTGCTCGACCCCACCCCGCTCGACGCCCTTCGCATGGT